>JAKEEL010000259.1 GCA_022616595.1 Methylococcaceae bacterium | reverse complement strand
TACGCGGCCAGCGGTTTCAAGGACTTTACCCGCCTCGCGTCCAGCGATCCGGAAATGTGGTTGGATATTTGTATGGCAAACCGGACCAGAATCATGCCGTTGATCGAGGATTTCCGGCAGGAGCTGACCCTGATCAACAATATTCTCGAGAAAAAGGACGCGGGTAGACTGTTCCAACTTTTTCAGTCCGCGAAAAATGCCAGGCGGCGATTCTTGGAGCAATACGAAATTGAATAATCCGGTCCCGATGCGTCAAGAGCACAGCTTGTTCATGGAATAACGGGATCCGGGGGGTGAATTTCGTGAATTTTCATCTTGGTCCGGGCGGGATGCTTCGAGGCGAGTGCCGGGTCGCGGGCGACAAGTCCATTTCCCATCGAGCGGTCATGCTCGGATCGATCGCGACAGGCATGACCCGAATCCGCGGTTTTCTCGAGGCTGAGGACGCCATCTCGACTCTGAACGCGTTTCGAGCGATGGGCGTCGACATTAGGAGACCGGATCAGGGTGAGGTGGAAATCCAGGGCAGGGGAACGCGTGGTTTGAACGCTCCGGAAAGTCCTCTCGATCTCGGAAATTCGGGCACCTCGATGCGCCTGTTGTGTGGACTGCTGGCCGGTCAGGAATTCGACAGCCTGCTTATCGGAGACCCCTCGCTTTCCAGACGGCCGATGCAACGGGTTACCCGGCCGCTCGCATTGATGGGTGGCAGGATTGACACCAGCGGCCAAGGGACCGCGCCGCTGTACATTCACGGCGGCCGGCATTTGACGGGCATCGAGTATGAATTGCCGGAGGCCAGCGCCCAGGTTAAATCCTGCCTGCTGCTGGCCGGCCTCTACGCGGAAGGAATGACCTCAATCACGGAACCCGCGGTCACCCGGGATCACACGGAAAGGATGTTGCGCGGCTTTTCCTACCCGGTGCGGAGGCAAGGAAACCGAGTTTCCCTGACAGGCGGCGACAGCCTGATCGGAACCGAAATCGAGGTGCCCGCGGATATTTCATCCGCGGCGTTTTTCATGGTAGGTGCGTCGATCGCGCCAGGATCCGAGGTCTTGTTAAGACACGTGGGAATCAATCCGACCCGAACCGGAATCATCGAAATCTTGAATCAGATGGGCGCCGATATGGAATTGGAAAACGTGCGGGAAGCCGGGGGTGAACCGGTCGCCGACATCCGTGTGAAAAGTGCGAACTTGAAGGGGATCAGAATCCCGCAAGAATTGGTTCCGCTCGCAATCGACGAGTTTCCGGTCTTGTTGGTTGCCGCCTCGTGCGCCGAAGGAGAGACCGTATTGACCGGCGCGCGCGAGTTGCGGGTCAAGGAAAGCGATCGGATTCAGGGGATGCTGGACGGACTGCTCGAACTGGGAATCGATGCGATCGCAAGCGACGATGGGATGGTGATCAGAGGCGGGAGACTGTGTGGCGGGGAGGTCGATTCACGCGGTGACCACAGGATCGCCATGGCATTTTCGATTGCCGCGCTGCGTGCCAACGAGGACATCTTGATCCGGGATTGCGCGAATGTGAATACCTCGTTTCCTGGATTCGTGGAAATGGCCCGGACCCTGGGTCTTAAAATTTCCAGCGAGGAATCCCGGCAATGAACGCTGCGGCGCCCGTGGTTACCCTGGATGGCCCGAGCGGCGCGGGCAAGGGCACCGTGAGCCGGGCCGTTGCGCAAAAGTTGGGCTGGCATTATCTGGACAGCGGGGCGATTTACCGGGCGCTGGCCGTGGATCTTATGCATCGCGGGCTCGAGTCTCGCAACGAACCTGCGGTCGTTGACGCGGCCGGACGCATGGATCTTGAATTCGTGTTCAATCCGGGCTTTTCGGTGATGCTCTCGGGAAAGGATATTTCCTCGAGCATCCAGTCCGAAGCGTGCGGCAACCAGGCATCCCGGCTGGCGGCGATGCCCGGTGTGCGCAAGGCCCTGCTGGAAAAACAACGCGGATTTCGGAAACCGCCGGGACTGGTTGCCGACGGCCGGGATATGGGTACAGTCGTATTTCCGGATGCCCGATTTAAATTTTTTTTGACGGCAAGTCCGCAAATTCGCGCGGAACGACGGGTTAAGCAGTTGAAAGAGAAAGGAATGAATGTTAATCTTGATAAGATAATCACCGAACTTCTGGAAAGAGATCAGCGCGATGAAAATCGCGAGGCCGCTCCACTCAGGCAAGCCGATGGAGCGATCTTCATTGACTCTTCCGAAATGACAATAGACCAGGTTGTTGAACGCGTGACTCATGCAGTCCGGGGGCACTGATCGGTCGGGATGATTGGGATTGCCGTTCCGGCGAACCGGATCGGTAATGTTTATTTATTTATTTGGCGTCCGTTTTTATTCGAAACGGACCAGGAAAGAATCGGGTTATGAGCGAAAGCTTTGCGGAATTGTTTGAAGAAAGTCTGTCCAGGATGGAAATCCGTCCGGGGACAATTTTATCGGGGACCGTGGTCGATATCGGAACCGACGCTGTCATCGTCAGCGCCGGTTTGAAATCGGAAGGGGTGATTCCCAAGTGGCAATTCCTGGATGCAGACGGCAAGTTGGAAGTCGAAGTCGGTGATCAGGTTGACGTTGCTCTGGACATGATCGAGGATGGATTGGGAGCAACCTTGTTGTCCAGGGACCGGGCGAAGAAAAACAAGGCTTGGGACGATCTCGAAAAGGCTTTTGCAAACGGCGAAACCATCAGCGGCCGTCTGACCGGTAAAGTCCGGGGTGGTTTCACCGTGGCGGTCGGTGCCTTGAGGGCTTTCCTGCCGGGCTCGCTGGTCGATGTCAGGCCGGTGCGGGACACCGCGTTTCTCGAGGGCCGCGATCTCGAATTCAAGGTCATTAAAATCGACCAGAAGCGTAACAATGTCGTGCTTTCCAGAAGGGCGGTGGTCGAATCGGAATTCAGCGCCGAACGCGAGGAACTGCTCGGATCGCTCGAGGACGGAGCGGTCGTGACCGGGGTCGTCAAGAATCTGACCGACTACGGTGCTTTCATCGACCTGGGCGGCATCGATGGCCTTTTGCATATTACGGATATGGCCTGGAAACGTGTTCGGCATCCTTCCGAGTGCGTCGAAATCGGTCAGGAAGTCAAGGTCAAGGTTTTGAAATTCGACAAGGAAAAAAATCGGGTTTCATTGGGGATGAAGCAACTCGGGGAGGATCCCTGGCAGAATATCGCGAGGCGCTATCCGACCGGAACGCGACTGTTCGGCAAGGTCAATAATCTGACCGACTATGGATGTTTCGTGGAAATCGAAGAAGGCGTGGAAGGTCTGGTCCACGTTTCGGAAATGGATTGGACCAACAAAAACGTAAGCCCGTCCCGCATCGTTCAGCTGGGCGATGAAGTTGAAGTCATGGTATTGGATATCGATGAAGAAAGACGGCGGATTTCGCTCGGAATGAAGCAGTGCAAACCGAATCCCTGGGATGAATTCGCGGCCACCCACAACAAAGGCGATCGGCTCAGCGGAACCATCAAATCCATCACGGATTTCGGTGTGTTTATCGGTCTCGAGGGCGGGATCGATGGCCTGGTCCATCTTTCTGATATTTCGTGGAACGAGCCGGGTGAAGAGGCGATCCGTCACTACAAGCGCGGCGACGAAGTCGAAACGGTTATTCTGGGGATCGACTCCGAGCGCGAACGTATTTCACTGGGCATCAAGCAGTTGGGACAGGATCCCTTCCAGAACTATATCGCCGGTGCGGAAAAAGGCGCGATTGTAAAAGGTGTAATTAAGGAGGTCGTACCCAAGGGCGCCATTGTTACGCTTGCGGAAAATGTCGAGGGATTCATTCGAGCCTCGGAAATTCAGCGCGATCGGGTGGAAGACGCGCGGGCCTTGTTGAAGGAGGGCGAAGCGATCGAGGCGAAATTTATCGGAGTCGATAAGAAGAACAAATTGATCAACCTCTCGATCAAGGCCAAGGATCATGACGAGGAATCCGCGGCCATCAAGGATTACTCGAGTCAGTCACCGGCAGGAAAACCCACGCTGGGCGATATTTTCAAAGAGCAGATGGAAGACAACAAATAACATTAACGGCCGCTATGGCCCCCTCTATTTACACGGAATTTTACTGTGACAAAATCAGAGCTAATTGAAGCACTCGCGAATAAGCAAGGACATCACTTGGCCTTCAAAGATGTCGAATTGGCCATAAAATGCATGCTCGAACAGATGAGTGAGGCGTTGTCGAGCGGTGAAAGGATCGAAATAAGAGGATTTGGAAGTTTTTCGCTGCATTACCGCCCGCCGCGAATCGGCCGCAATCCCAAGACCGGTGACTCGGTGTCTCTGGCTTCCAAATATGTGCCTCATTTCAAACCAGGCAAAGAGCTCCGGGATCGGGTCGACGAATCCAGCGGTAAAATCAAAATAAAAAAGTCTTAGTCGTTTGATGCTTGGACAAGGATGTCAGGCTTCGGGATGCACAGGCGCGGATTTTGGAGACTTCGCGCGCGTCGGTCATTCCGGTCCATGTAACCCTGAAAGCTGCTCCGGGAGTCAGCCAGCATCGATATATTTTCAAGGTGGGATCAAAGTGCTAATAAAAATAGACCGGTACTCGACCACGCTCCGGTTCGCGGGGGAACGGCTTCGATTATGAATAGAATCCTATATTTTTCCTTATTCGGCGTGATATTCCTGATCGCGTTGGTTTTTTCATTGCAGAATCTCGATCCTGTAAAGGTGTATTTTTACCGGGGCGTCGGTAAAGAACTGGCCCTCGAAATGCCTTTGGCATTGGTATTGACATTGGAGTTGCTCGTCGGCGTAGTGATCGGTTATTCGGTTCGAATGATTCGTTATCTCCAATTGAAAGCGGAAAACTCCAGGTTGAAAAGGCAACTTCAATTGAACATGGCCGGACCGGCTTCAGATCGATAATCAGGCGCCAGGTCCTGCCTTTGAGTTGCTTGACCGCATTTGATTTTCAAGGGTTTCACAGGCTTCAGGGCTGGTATCCAGATAGGCGCTGAATAGCTCCAATAATTTTTTCAGCGTGCCGCGATTGTCTTCAACGAATGCCCGAGCCGATGCCCCCGCGGCTTTTCGGTAATCGTAATCGTCGAGCAGTATGCTGACCTGCCTGGCAAGGGATGCCCGATCCGTTATCTGAAATGCGGCGCCGGCTTTGACCAGCGAATGGGCGATTTTTTCGAAATTGAACATGTGCGGGCCGAACAGCACCGGTACCCCGAGCGCGGCGGCTTCGAGCGCGTTATGCCCTCCGGTCTTGACCAGACTGCCCCCGATAAAAGCGATATCGGCGGCCGCGTAAAACTGTTTGAGCTCGCCCATCGAATCCAGCAGGAATAGCTGGCCAAACTCGCAACAGGGAAGGCCCGAACTCCTGAGGACGACTTCGAAGCCGCGGTTTTCGCTAAGCAGCTTGACCCTGGCAAATCGCTCCGGACGCCTCGGAACGAGAATCAGCACCAGATCGGGAACTTTTGTACGGACCGTTGCGAAGGCATCCAGAATCTGTTCCTCCTCGCCGTGGTGGGTACTCGCGGCAATCCAGACCGGTCGCTCGCCGAACAAATTCCTGCGCAGCAGGCTTCCCTGCTCGAAAATGGAAGTCGGCACGGGATAATCGAACTTGAGATTCCCGGTCACCAGCACATTTGCCCGGTTCGCGCCGATGCCTGCAAACCTTTCGGCATCCTCCGGAGCCTGGGCGGCGATCAGCGCTACAGTGCTCAGTGTCTGACGCACAAGGCTGCTGATTTTTCGATACCCGCGCGCCGACTTTTCGGACAAGCGCGCGTTGATAATCGCCAATGGAATTCCCATGACCGCGCATTCCCGGTACAGGTTCGGCCAGATCTCGGTTTCGACGACCACGCCCAATATCGGTTTGAAGCGCCCCAGGAAGCGCCCTGCTGTCCCGGGCAAATCGTAGGGAAGGTAAACGTGTTGCACCGAATCTCCGAGCACCGATCGGATCCGGTTGGAGCCGGTCAGGGTCGTCGCGGTCACGAGTTGCGGGAGGTCGGGATAGCGCTCTTGAAGGGCCCGGATCAGCGGAAACACCGCCTCGGCTTCTCCGAACGAGACCGCATGAAACCAGACGACTCCGCTTTGTGCCGGCCGCGATCGATAAATCGCAAGGCGCTCGTTCCAGCGGCTCCGGTAGTCCGGGGCTTTGCGCGATCGGTACAAAAGGCGCAGGAAGAAAAATGGGCTGATCAGCGTGATGATCAGACTGTAAACAAGCCGCATCAAAACCCGGCCCATACCGGAACACGGCGCGGTCCCTTTATCAAGTATGACAAGCGGATCGGGGAAGCCCGGCGGTCAGGGGTTCAGCCATTGCATATACAGTCGGACTCCCTCTTCGACCGATTTGAAAGAATGCTCATAACCCGCGGTTCGAAGGGCGCTCAGGTTCGCTTCGGTAAAGCTCTGGTAGGCACCCTTGAGACGGTCCGGAAACGGGATGTATTCCAGCTCGCCGCGGCCATGAAATTCAATAACCGCCCGGGCGACATCATTGAATGGCTGACTGCGGCCGGTACCCACATTGAACAGGCCGCTGAGCTCTCGATGCTCGTAAAACCATAAATTGACATCCACCACGTCTTCGACATAGATGAAGTCGCGGCGCTGCTCTCCGTTCGCGTAACCGTCGCAACCCTCGAACAAGGCGATCTTTCCCGTCTCCAGCAATTGCTGGTTCAGGTGAAAGGCGACGCTCGCCATACCGCCTTTGTGCGCCTCGCGCGGCCCGTACACGTTGAAATAACGAAGACCGACAACCTGGCTGTCGATTTTTCGAATTCGTTCCCGGATATATTGGTCAAACCGGTGTTTCGAATAACCGTAGATATTGAGCGGCGCCTCGTGCGCGGGATCTTCCCTGAACACACTGCCGCATCCGTAAACGGCCGCGCTCGATGCGTAGATCAACGGAATTTGTTTGCGGGCGCAGAAATCCAGAATAATTTTCGAATATTCGTAATTGTTCTCCATCATGTATCGACCGTTCCACTCGGTGGTGGTCGAACAGGCTCCTTGATGGAAGACCGCATCGATCGCCGCGTTGTCGAATCGTCCCGCTTGCAACCGGTCGAGAAAGGTCCGCTTGTCCAGATAATCCGCGATCTGGCAATCCCGCAGATTCCTGAATTTGATGCCGTTCTCGAGATTGTCGACGATCAGAATATCGCGATGACCGCGCGTATTCAGCCCCAGTGCCAGATTGCTGCCGATGAATCCGGCGCCGCCGGTCACGACGATCATAACGCCCCGGCCTCCAAGGGTTGCGCGGAAATTTTCCGAAAATTACTCCGCGACAATCGACAAGGAAAGCTTTGCGACAACATCGGAATGGAACTGGACATCGATTTCATAATCCCCGGTGTGCCTAAGGAGCCCTTCACTGAGCCTGATTTCGTGCCGTTCCAGCGGACATCCGGCTTTGGTGGCGGCTTCGGCGATGTCGTAGGTACCCACGGATCCGAACAATTTGCCTTCGTCTCCGGCTTTTTGGATGATGGTTATCTTCACGCCCGTGAGGCTGTCGCGGCGGGATTCGGCCGCGGCAAGTTGTTCGGCGGCTTTCGTTTCGAGTTCGGCTCGGCGCCGTTCGAATTCGGCCAGTTTTTCGGCGGTCGCCAAGACCGCTTTCCGTTTCGGCAGCAGGTAGTTCCGCCCATAGCCCGGTTTTACCTTGACCCGATCCCCGAGATTACCCAGATTCGGAATTTTTTCGAGTAAAATTAAGTCCATCGTTGTTTACCTCCAGACATTGCGGCTGCGCGCCGTTTTCATTAAAAATTTGTTGTTTTGATAAGTTCCATGCCGGCCGGATTATTTGGCGGCGAATCTGCCTCGCCAATTTGCCCAAGTGTCGGTAAAACCGACCAAGGCAACCGGAAGCAAGACATGCGGCACGAAGAACATCAGTATATACATCACCGGTAACAGCCATCTACTCATCGATGTCGCGGAAATTACTACATGCAGCACCGATACGCCAACGGTCAGGTAGAAAAAACAAGCCAGAATACCCGCGTTCTGCATGCCTTCGCCGAGCGCGCCGCCGCTCAGGCCGGCCAAACTCAAAATCAGCAGAATCCCGTAGGCAACGGGCGAATGGGATTTCAGACCGAGGAATTCCTGCCGGAATCCGCCCGGATTAAACAAGACAGCCTGCCACCATCGCCCCAACAGCATTGCCAAAACCAGCGAAACAATCGAACCGGTTACCAGGATTCCTGTCATGAAGTGCGAGATTGCCAAAATTCCGGCTTCGATCTGCTCAATTTCGATTCCCTGCGGCGGGTTTTTCAGCAAAGGCTGCAACACCAATTGCAGTCTTTCGTGCCACATCGATGCGGGATCCGAACTGACCAGATAAATGCCGATGATCGCAAGTAAACCGAGACCCAGCGCAACTTCGAGCGTCAAGCCCAATTGGGCGGATTCGCGCAACAAAATGGAGAATATCCAAACCGGCAGCCAGAATCCGAGCGCGTAGGCAATCACAAAACCCGGACTGCCGAAAAGGATCTGGCCGAGAACCCCGACCGCGACCCCCGCACCGAGAAGGATGACGATTCCATCGCGCGGGCCTTTGCGCAGCGTGACCAATGCAACCGCCGCGGCGCTCATTACGCTGAGAGGAGGCAAAAGCAGCGACAGCAATATGAATACCACGGCAATCACGATGGCCTGCATCCGGCCACGCATGATATAAGATCCCAGAAAACGCAAAACGCCGCTCGAACAAAGACCGCAAGGTCGACGCGCCTACTTTCTGTGCGCGTCGCAGTACGGCATCAGCCCGAGAAAACGCGCCCGCTTGATCGCGGCCGTCAACTGGCGCTGATAACGCGCACTGGTTCCGGTAATGCGGCTGGGTACGATTTTTCCGGTTTCGGAAACATAATCATTCAGAGTGTCGAGGTCCTTGTAATCGATTTCCTGAATACCCTCGGACGAAAAACGACAAAACTTCTTGCGCTTGAAATGACGTGCCATGATTTCCCCTTTAGAATGCCAAGCTTAGGTGAATGCAATACGGATTGAATTTCAACTTCCTGATCGCCGGGTTTACGCTCTTCCCGGATCGATGAATAAACCCTAGGAATTGTTTTCTTCGCGGTCGGTGTCCGCGCCTAGGTCATCATCCAAGGCCGGTCCGGCCTTGACATCGGACGCGAATGTGGATGGTTTCATCATCGGTGACGGCTCTGAAATGGCTTCGTTTTTGCGCAGGATCAAATTCCGGAGGATGGCATCGTTGAAGCGAAATCCGCTTTCCAGTTCCTCCAATACCGCATCGTTGCATTCGATGTTCATCAGGAGATAATGGGCTTTGTGGATTTTTTTGATCGGGAACGTGAGTTGCCGGCGCCCCCAGTCTTCGAGGCGGTGAATCTTTCCCGAACTGGAGTCGATCAATGTCCGGTAACGCTCGATCATAGCCGGTACCTGAGTACTCTGGTCCGGATGAATAAGAATAACGATCTCGTAATGACGCATATTTCCCCTCATGGATTTCAGCTTTCCGTTGCGCTTTAGCGAGGCACGGTAAAGCAAGGAGTTAAAAATAACTGTACATCATATAAGAGTTGCCGGATGATCTCAAGCAAGAGTTGATCCCCAAAATCCGCAACTGGATTTTGGATGAAGCGCC
>JAKEEL010000258.1 GCA_022616595.1 Methylococcaceae bacterium | reverse complement strand
GAAGAGATCCGGTTCTCAGCAAGATCCGGTGAAACCCCGGCCGTTTCTATGCTTCCTGCCTGCTGCGCCGGATTTTTCGGTCACCGAGTTCGATTTTTGAGATTAAGTATGCTTAAAATAACAAAAAAATTCCTTTTGGCGACACTTCCGATCGCCGCCTACGGCAATCTCGCTTCGGCCGACCACGGTTCGGTTGGCTTCGGCCTGGGCACGGCCGGACCGATCATCACCAACTCCGCGATCCCGCTCCCCGAGAACCGAGTCTTGGTCGGGATGACCAGCCAGTACATCAAAAACCGGCAGTTCACCGACGGACAACTTCTCGAATTCAACGAACAATTGGAAGGCCAGGACAGACACGTTCACAGTACGGAATCCCTGGTGACGGCATCCGTGATCGGTGCTTACGGCGTGACCGACGATCTTACGCTCGGTTTACGTTTTCCTTATGTTTGGCGTAACAACATCCGTGAGGTGACGCACCATCATGACGAACACGCCCATTCCGATGAGCATGACGAAGAGGCGGAAGAATCCCCGTCGGTTCAGAACCTCGGCGACCCGAATGGCATCGGCGATCTCACTGCGTTCGGTCAATGGCGGTTTTTCCATAGCGCCGACAATCTGACCAACGTAGCCCTGATGGCCCAGGTCAAAATGCCGACCGGGCGAACCAACCGCATGACCGTACCGAACGATGAAGGCGAAAGTGAATTGTTCGAAACCCATTCGCAACCCGGCAGCGGCTCCTGGGATGCCGGCCTGGGTCTGGCATTCACTCAGGGTCTGGGCAGCTTCGCTTTCGATTCGAATGTGCTCTATACCTTGGTGACCCAAGGCGCCCAAGGGGTCGATCTGGGTGACATATTCTCATACAATTTCGCGTTGTCATGGAGCCCGGGCGGAACCCTCGGCGGCGGCCTGCAAGCGGAAAGTAACTTCAATCCCTTCACCTTGATCGTCGAGCTGAATGGAGAATGGCGCGACTTTCAGACGCAAGACGGGGTGGTGGATCCGGACGAAGGCGGCCACATTTTGTATATTTCTCCGGGAGCGCGTTTTGCGGGCGGTCCGAACTGGAACGTTGCCCTCTCGTTCGGCGTTCCCATTGCCACGGATTTGAACGGCATTCAGGAGGATCCGGACTACCGGATCACCAGTCGCTTCGTGTTCACTTTCTGATTCGGCGCCGCTGATCGCCAACGAGATTTGTTCATTCCAGCACGGTGATTCGACGCGAAACAATACTCGGTACCCGATGAGACTGACTCGCTCGATAGCCGCGGTAATCGTCGCGCTCGGTGTCGCGATTCTGATCGGATGCGCGGCGGGCGTTTCGTCCCATGATTCGGCGGCCGGGTATGCGCGATATCCGGATCTTGCTGTCAAACTCCCGGTTTCTGCCGCGTTCGGTCCCGATCGAAAGCTGTGGCGGGTAGTTTCGACCGACGATCGTGTGTATGTCGACTATTCGACGGACTACGGCAAAAGTTTCAGCCCGCCGGTCGCGGTCCATGCAGAACGAATACCGATCCGGTCCCGCAGCGAATATCGTTCGCAGATTGCGGTCGATTCGGCCGGCCGCATTTATGTGGCTTATCCGGCCTACGGTCTGCAACCCTGGACCACTTATCTCAGCGTTTCCGACGACCAGGGCCGGCATTTCAGTGTTCCCGAACCACTCAGCGATCAGGCGGGAAGCGCCAACTCCTTCGAAGCCGTGCTTGCGATCGACGGCCGGGACCACCTCTATGCATTCTGGCACGATGAGCGGGAATCCGCGAGCGAGGAATCCGGTAACTCCATTTATTATTCGGTTCGCGATCCCGCAGGCAACGTCATCGAATCCAATCGCAAGCTCGCGGAAGGCGTGTGCAGTTGCTGCCGCCTCGCGCTGGATTTCGACATCGACGGACAGTCCGTGTTGGTGTTTCGAAACATCTACCCCGGCAACATCCGCGACCACGAATTGGCAAAGGCAGCGCCGGTTGGAACCGGATGGAGCCGAACCCGGGTATCCGTAGACGAGTGGCGGATCGAAGCCTGCCCGACCGACGGGCCGGCGCTTGCAGTCGGAAGCGATGGACGCTATCACGTCGCCTGGTTTACCCAAGGCAGCGCGCGCCAGGGTTTGTATTACGCCAATTCCTCGGATCGCGGACAGCACTTTTCCAACCCGATGCCAATCGGCGATACGAACAAAAAGCTGCCCGGCCATCCCGATGTGATCAGCCTGGGGCAGCGGGTCGTTCTGGCGTGGAGCGAGTTCGACGGAACCACGACCGAGATCATGATTCGTCAATCGAACGATCGCGGTGATACCTGGTCGCGGGTCCAATCGCTCGCGGAATCCAATTCCGATTCCGATTTTCCGTTCCTGTTGAGCGACGGCCAAGGGATTTTTCTATCCTGGAACAGCCAAACCGAAGGTTATCGCCTGATACCCGTCGAATGAATAATCGGAGCGCAATCCCTCGATCCGTCCGGAATTTTACGTGAGATCTGTATTTTGATTGTGCTAAACTAATTTAATATACGATCCGACAGTAGGGGGATACTATCGGGTCGGGTCGGACACGGTGCAAATCCGGCCTGCAGAACGGAACGAGGGAAAATACCGATAACTGACTTGGGATTTCACGATCTATGAATAATATTCGGTGGCAATTTTCAGTTTTATTGGCGGCTTTGGGGTTCCTTTGCGCGTGCTTGGTGCCGAACTTGGCGGCGGCTGACGGGACAGACGACTTCGATCGCCCGGGGACCTACCTGGGGCTCGGCGGAACCTATGCGTTCCATTGGTTCGCCGGCAGTTCATTCGATCGCAATCTCGGGGGGCAAGGGGTCCAGGTGATTTCCAGCAGTTCCGGGGGATTGAATGCGCGCGCCGGATACCGCGTGAACCCGTGGTTCGCGGCGGAAGCCGAATACGAGTGGATCGACGGTTTCACCAACAAAATCCAGGGTTCCAACGTTGCCACGCTGACTTCCCACCAATTGACGGTCAACGGGAAATTCATTTACTCGGATTGGGGGCGATTTCAACCCTACGGGCTTCTCGGCGTGGGCCTTTCGATTTGGGAGGCCAGCGACCGGGCCGGGAGAGGCAGCGGACTCGAAGGGACCAGCGTGGGGCTGGCGGGCAGGGTCGGATTGGGACTCGACGCCTATGTGAACAAAAACCTTTTGGTCAATCTGGGCCTGGATATGGCGCTGAGCACCACCACAATCGACAATTCCATCGGCGGTGACCTTAGGAATCTCTTCTATGTTCCGATCCAGTTGGGAGTTCAATATCGCTTCTGATCGCCGCACCCGGATCCTAGTCGTCCGGAACGAATGCCACGATCCGCAGCGGTCCGCCGCTTCCTCCTTCGATCTTCATCGGCAGCGCGATTAGTAGAAAGCCGGTTGGCGGCAACCCATCCAAATTGGTCAGGTTTTCAAAGCAAGGGATATTCTTGTCCAGGAGAATGCGATGGCTCATGAAGTCCCTGGACTGGCCGAAGTCGATGCTCGGGGTGTCGAGTCCAATTGCGTCGATGCCGCGCTCGGATGACAAAAACCGCGCGGATTCGGGATGCAAGCCCGGAAAATGCAGTTTCGGCAAGGCTTCGCTGCCGCGTTGATCCGTACCCATGTACTTCTTCCGATCTGGATAGAATCGAGCAAAACCGGTGTCGAACAGCACGATGGCGCCGGGCGGAATCGCCCCGTTTTGTTGTTCAAAGGCGCGGATGTCGTCGACCGAGATCTGGTAATCGGGATTTCCGATCGTCTTGTCCTTCAGTTCTATGACAATGCCGGGGCCGACCAAGCGCTCTATGGGAATCCGGTCGGTTGTCAGCTTGCCTTCGGCGAAGTGAATCGGGGAATCGATGTGGGTTCCTCCATGTTCCGCGGCTTCGAAGTCGAAAGCGCTGTAGTGCCAACCGCCTTCCGTTCGACCGTCGAAAACAGTGGTTTTCTTGAATGTTCGTGCGGTGGGCCAATACACCGTTTTTTCGTTGAACGGATGGGTCAGATCGACCCACTTCCCCGTGGAGAAATCCAGCGCATGGGTCGGGAAGGAGACCATCAGAAGGTAACCGAACCCATATACCGCAATTGCACACTTCGATTTCATCCGGGTCGACTCCGTCTATCGTCGGCTGCCCATCATTACACACAATCTGGAAAACGAAAAGCATCTCCATTAGGATAGGGTTAAAGGACCAAGCTTTAATTTGCTTATCCGAGCCTGGATAAAGCCGCTAGCCTATATTATCACGAGGATTATATGACTACGAAACACCGCAAAGGAATCATACTTGCCGGGGGTTCCGGGACCCGTCTGTACCCCATTACACAAGGAGTATCCAAACAGTTATTGCCGGTTTACGACAAGCCGATGATTTACTATCCCTTGTCAACGTTGATGCTGGCCGGAATCCGGGAGATCCTCATTATTTCCACGCCGCAGGATACCTCCCGCTTCGAACAATTGTTGAGCGACGGGGCTCAATGGGGACTCAACCTGCAATACAGGGTTCAACCGTATCCGGATGGGTTGGCCCAGGCTTTCCTGTTGGGCGAATCTTTCATAGGGAATCATCCATGTGCGCTAATACTCGGTGACAATATTTTTTACGGCCATGATTTTCATCTAATTTTAACCAATGTCATGCAGCGTGATTACGGCGCCACGGTTTTCGCCTATCATGTCAAGGATCCGGAGCGATATGGCGTGGTCGAATTCAACGGCGACGGCAAGGCAATCAGCCTGGAGGAAAAGCCGCAGCGGCCCAAGTCTTCCTATGCGGTCACAGGGCTCTATTTTTACGATCAACAGGTTGTTGAAATCGCAAGGAGCTTGAAACCCTCCGCCAGAGGCGAACTCGAAATAACCGACCTTAACCGAATCTATCTGGACGAAGGTCAGCTCGATGTCGAAATTATGGGCCGGGGATATGCGTGGCTGGATACCGGCACGCCCGATTCAATGCTGGATGCCAGCAAATTCATTGCTACCATCGAACAGAGGCAGGGATTGAAAGTGGCCTGCCCTGAAGAGATCGCATACAGGCTGAACTGGATTGACCGGAATCAGCTTGAAGAATTGGCAGGACCATTGGCCAAGAACAGTTATGGAGAATATCTGATGCGTTTATTGAAGGAAGAGGTGTACTGACGAGTACTGTTTCCGGCGCCATTCCAAGCCGGAGCGGATGGAACTTCGTCCAGATCATCGTCAACGACGCTTTGTCGGTTTCATCGAGGCACCTAAAGGACCAGACAAAACGCGTCCTACAAACCCGGACAGCCTATTTGTTTCCTACAATCGCGCAATTCGAAATTGACACTTCACGAAGTTTCGAGTACTTTTTCCTTGAAGAAAAAAGACCGTTTATTTTTCGTATTCTCCTTGCCGATTTCCGCCGCGAGCGGGGCGATGGGGCTCGATCCGGTCAGTACGAGATTACGCGTCGTGCCGCCGCTCGGCCAGGACGACCAAAGAGCCCAAGCCGCCCCAGCGATCAGGATCGGGACCACAACGATGCTGAGCTTTCGGATCATGGCGATTCCTCGCTATTAGGGTATGCAATAGCGCTATCATCGGGCCAGTCGCTCCGGCGACCATCCGAAGCATCGGACATTGGATTCGCACCTGGTTGGGTTGATGGGTTTGTCCAGCGGACCGCTGCACGTTGAACCGCCACGAGCTTACCGCAATCCGTGTGAAACTGTCTACGAACGCGATATCTGGCGCGGTTTTGCTGTCGGACCGGGAAGCCCGGTTGGACGCGAGCCCGAGCCACCTTAAAACCGACTTTGAACACCTCTGATTCCGCATTGTACTGCGGCGCCAATCAGGTTACGATCAGTACTGAAAGTCCAATGCAGGAGGCCTGTATGAGACGGATAACACTCGCGTGGGTCATGATTTTGCTGCCGATTTCGGGTCTGGCCGAATGGGAAGAACGAGCTCCAATGCCGACCGCCCGCTCGGAAATGCCCGCGGCGTACTGGGACGGGTCGATCTATGTTCCGGGCGGATTGGGCGGCATGCGCCGGTTCGAGGCCTACGAAATCCAATCGGACCGTTGGACCCGATTGAATTCGATGCCCGTGGAGCGGCATCATCTGATGACGATCGCGTTTGCCGGAAAAATTTATATCTTCGGCGGCGCTGCTCCGGACTGGAGTCCGACCGCGGATGTTTGGGTGTACGATTTGCCGACAGGCGTCTGGAAACCGCGTGCGCCGATGCCTGAAGAACGCTCCGCAGGCACCGCGGTGGCGCTGGGAAGATTTATTTATATCGCCGGCGGCGAGGGACCCAGCAGCCGGCTGCTGCGTTATGATCCAAAACAGGATCAGTGGGTCCGGCTCGCGGCGACGCAATGGCGCAGGGATCACAGCAGCGCGGTGGTTTTTCACGACAGGATCGTCGTCATCGGCGGCCGTTATCCAGCCTCGGGGGAATTGAGATCAACCGAAATCTACGACTTGGAAGGCGATACCTGGACCCCGGGACCGTCGCTGAAGGTTGCGCGGGCCGGACACGCGGCCGTCGTTGATCGAAACAAGATCATCGTGATGGGCGGAGAAGTGATCCTGACTGGCCGGGACGCGCTGGCGGATGCGGAAATTCTTGACCGGTTGGACGGCGAGTGGCGGTCTGGCGGGGAACTGCCCAAACCGCTCCACGGCATGCCGGCCGTAGGCGACGGCAAACACCTTTACCTGATCGGCGGATCTGAAAGGGCGGCCGCCGCGGAGAATCATGGTCGCGTCTACCGTTTAATGGAATGATGTCAGACCGCATAGCGGTGAATCATCGATTGGGGCAACCATGTCGTTAGTCTTCGGCTTTCGCCTGGATAATCTTCGTGGCGATTTTTACGGCGGTATTGTCGCCGCGGTCGTCGCGCTGCCCCTAGCGCTCGCATTTGGAGTGGCTTCAGGAGCCGGTGCGATCGCAGGCTTGTACGGTGCTATCTTTGTCGGCTTCTTCGCGGCACTTTTCGGCGGCACTCCGGCTCAATGCTCCGGGCCCACCGGCCCGATGACGGTCGTCATGGCCGGGACTATCGCCCTGTTTGCTCATGAACCGGGTCTGGCCTTCACGACCGTGATCCTCGGCGGACTATTCCAGATCCTGTTCGGGGTGTTCCGTTTTGGCCAGTATATATCGCTGGTTCCGTATCCGGTGATTTCGGGATTTATGAGCGGAATCGGATTGATCATTATTATTCTACAGGTGGGGCCGCTATTGGGCCATGCGACGAAGCCTGAGGGCGTCCTCGCAAACCTTCGCGTCATTCCGAAATATATTGCCGAGCCGGAACCGCACGCCGTATCGGTGGCGCTGCTGACGATCGCGATCCTCTATTTAACCCCGGCCAGACTCGGTAAAGTCATTCCTCCGCCGTTGCTGGCGCTAATCGCCGGCACCCTGATGGTCCATTTCTTTTTCCCGGAAGCGCCGGTAATTGGCAAGATTCCGGAAGGTTTTCCCTCGTTGGCAATCCCCGAGTTTACATTCGCTGCGCTTGCGCTCATTATCGAAGAAGCCTTGGTATTAGCCGTGCTCGGAAGTATCGATAGCCTGCTGACTTCTCTGGTTTGCGACAACATGACGCGTATCCGCCACGATTCGAACCGGGAACTGATCGGGCAGGGAATCGGTAATATCGCTTCCGGTTTGTTTGGTGGCCTTCCCGGAGCCGGAGCAACGATGCGATCGGTCGCAAATATCCGTACCGGAGGCAGAACGCCGATTTCCGGCATGCTGCATGCGCTGGTGCTTCTCGCGGTCTTGCTTGGGCTCGGACCACTCGCCGGAATCATTCCGCTCGCGGTGCTCGCGGGTATCCTTTTCAAGGTCGGTTTCGATATTATCGACTGGCGCTTTCTGAAGCATCTCATCGGAGTTCCGCCCGCGGAAGTTGTCGTAATGGCGCTGGTATTGTTAACCACGGTGTTCGTGGATCTGATCACCGGCGTCGCCGCGGGCGTGGTCACCGCGAGCCTGTTATTTGTGAAGCGAATGGCAGATCTCGAGCTCGCGAATCTTAACTTGATTCGGGACGGACACCCGGAAATTCCTCTGAACGCCGAGGAATCCGCAGTGATGGAGCGAAACCAGGGACGCGTGTTGCTGATTCATATTGACGGTCCGATGAGCTTCGGGTCGGCGAAGAACATCGTGCGTAGGCTCGAGGCGGACCCCGTATTCAACAGTGTTCAAAGCATAGTGCTCGACTTGTCCGCGGTTTACGCGTTCGACGGTACCGCCGCGATGGCGATTGATGATATGCTGCAGATGACCCAGGAAAAAAATCAGCATCTTTTGTTTGTCGGTATGCAACCCCAGGTCACTGAAGTCCTGGACGGTTTGGCTGTGCTCGCCCGCGTCCATTCAGCGGACCGTTTCCGGAACCGCCTGAATGCCTTGCGGCATGCCGCCTACGTCGGAGGTTCGCCACATCCCGAGGATGTCCCCTCTGCGGAACTGTAAACCGTTCGGCGGACGTCCGAGGGCAGATTGCGGGATCGACGTAAGACGAATGGATGCTTTCAGTCAAAGCAGTTCGTTGGCGACGGAATTCGGCCTGTTCAAGATCCAAAACTTCGAATGCAAAACAATACGACATCGAATCCCAACGCAACCGGCGTTTAGCCATCTCGGTTTACCCACCAGAGCGCCACCGCGCGCACCCGCGCGAAACTTCGATTACTTTCTATCCGCCTGATTGGAAACTACGACCCGCCTTCTACGGTTAAGCACACAATCGGCCCTCCCACTCGGCCCGAATTACACCAAAACGTCACAATTTCTCCCAATCCGGGCTCAATTGCGCGTTTTCAACGCTCTGAAATCCGATTATTTCATCAATCACATCCGAAATGTTAGCAAGGGTGCGATCAAAAGTGATGCGAGGTGATCGAGTTCGCTTGAAAATTCAGGTGAATGATGACGAAATAAAACCAAAGGCGATCCGGAATCCAAGCATCGTCCCGGAAAATAAAGGAAAAGTAGGATGCGTCAACGCAGGAGGCGCATTAACTGCGATCGATGCGCTTCGTACCTCAGCGCATCCTACTCCGTACTTTCGCATCGCTTTTAA
This sequence comes from Methylococcaceae bacterium, assembly GCA_022616595.1. GTDB lineage: Bacteria > Pseudomonadota > Gammaproteobacteria > Methylococcales > UBA1147 > UBA1147. The sequence continues at coordinate 7,553 of JAKEEL010000258.1, read as the reverse complement.
TCGCACCCATCGCGCAATTCGAAATTGACAAATCACAGGTCGGTCCGTATATTCATGGGCGCAGCAAGGGGTTGTTAATTGTACTTATCCGCAAGTTAAAGGAGTAACCGTGATGAAACTCATAAAAAGCACGAAGAAGTGGTTTCTGGCTGGCTTGGCGGCATTCGCGGGGGTATTGATCCCGGGGTTTTGTCCTGCAGCCGATCATAACGATCCGAACGCGATCAATTCGATTTTCTCGGACATTCCGGTCAGCGGCGCGGATCTCTACGACATGTTCGGGTTCCCGAGCGACGACAAAACCGGCGGCGAGAAGGTCGTGGTGGCATTGACCTTCGCGTCCGTACCCAAGGCCGGGGTATTCGACCAGGATTTGCTGTACCGGCTTCGCTTCGATCCCGATCCGCGGACCGGACCTTCGATGGGCGACGAAGTCTCCCTGACCGGTGTGTTGCGCTATGCCGAGGCGGTTGGAAAAAAATACCTCGGTTTCAGCCCGGCCGAGATCCGGGTCAGCTTCAACAACCAGGATCAGGCGAAGGTCAATTTCATCGATTTTCCGGGCGGAAGCTTTTCCAAGGTCATCGACACCAACCAGGTGGCGACCATCGATACCCCGGACGGATATGCGATCAAGACCTTCGTCGGCGGCAGGGACGATGCGTTTTTCAATGATCTGCCCGGTTTCTTCCGCTCTATCAATTATGGCCCTCAGTATTACCATGTGCCCAATGCGATGAAGGACAAGCGGGAGCTGCCGATACCGAAAACCCTGCTCGAGCTGGACGGCAATACGCTGTTCAATTTCGACAAGAGCACCCCCGATTGGGGCATCACGACCAAGAGGGACCTTCCGCGCGGGCCTCTCGACTGGACCGGCAGCCAGTTTCTGAAGGACGAAAACGGAAACTTCCGTTTTGTGTATAGCGGCATGGATGCGCGGGCGGGTGGCAACGTCAATGCCATCATCCTGGAGATGCCCTTGAAATTCCTGACCAAGTCCCCGGAAGCCGACCGTATCGTCCGAACCTGGGGCGAAAGCTGGATTTTGAAGGCTTCCGCCAAGGCGAAAGCCATGCCCGCGCATTCTTTCCTGGGTTTGTTCAAAGCGGCTTGGGCGGCTCCCGAGTCGGAATTCGACGACGATATCAAGCATTACAAGAAGGTCGATCTGGACGGGGTTCCGTTCCTGGATGCGGCACTCAACGAGCGCGCGGACGACCGGCAGATTTCAAGCAATATCAAGCTCTCCGAGCATTATGTCAAGCGCTTCGCGCATCTCGGCTGGGGATTCGGTCCTTCCATCGATGCACTGGGGCTGCGTACCTGCTTCGATCATTCCAACTCGCCGGTTTCGGTCCACAAGACCTATCATCTGGCGATCCAGGCTTTTCCGCGCGCGAAGAAATGTTTTTTCCAACGGGTCAACATGCCGGATAACTCGTGGAACGTGAAGGGGCTGAACATCAAGCAGCCGAGGACCTTCGAGATATTCATCCCGAATGTGGCTTCCATCGACATGGATACAAATGGCACCTGGCCCTTCGGGCGCAGGTTGGAGGACCAGGTCGCGACGCGCTTCCTGTCCCTGTTCCTCGATATGGAATCCGGTTGCGGCGGGAAAGCCTGCAATGTGGAAACCCTGGGCAATCCCGCGTTGTGGGCGAACGCTCCCATCGTGCCGAAAACACCGCCGAACCCCTTGAAAAACGATAAACCCTTCCTGCAGGAATTCCCGTATCTGGCGGAGCCTTGGGACTAATTTGGTAGGGTGGATCGGGCCCGAACTCCCGGCCGGAAAGCGCGGGGATTCGGTTCGGCGTCTTTCGCGGTTCATCCGCGAAAGGCGAGGGAAGGAACCTCGTGACCACCACCCGCTTGGTGCAAGGCATAGCCTGGCTCGCGATCGCCTTACTGCTGTTCGCGCTTGCCGGTTTCATCGGGCCAGGGTCCAACGATTACCGGGATGAATGGGCAAAGACCGAATCGGATCTCCTGCGCCATCTGGATCATGCCGGAGACCCTTCGAACGACCCGGATCTTCTCCTCAGGAAAACCTATCTGTATTTCCTGAAAGCTTCCCTGACCGGGGATCGGCGCGACCTGGCGCTCGCGGAAACCCAGTTCAACCATGCGATTCAAAGTCCCGCTTCGTCTCCGGACCTCGTTTTCCTGCACGTCGCGTTCAATTTGAAACGGCACAAGTTGCAGGCTGCGAAAGCCGGGCTCGCACGAGTTCGGATGCTGGACGAAAGCCCGAAAGTCCAGGCATTGGACGCGGAAATCGATGTCCAGGAGGGGCGGTACTCGGCCGCGGAGCAGACCTTCCGCGCGCTGATCGAACAGCAGCCGGCTTGGGAAAATCTCGCGCGGCTCGCCTATCTGCGCTGGAAGGCCGGGGATTTCGAGGCGGCCGAGCGCCTGTATCAGGAAGCGGAAGAGGAGATCAGCGCCAAGGAAATGCGCTCCTATGCCTGGGTGCAGCTACAGCGCGGGCAACTGGCGCTGAGCCGGGGCCGTTACCGGGAAGCCGCGGAATATTACCGGCGCGCCGACCAGGCCTATTCCGGCTATTGGCTGGTGCAGGATCATCGTGCCGAGTTGTTGGCCGCGGAACGGAATTTCGATGCGGCGATCGCGCTGTATCGGGGCTTGCTGACCTGTTCGCGGCGGCCGGAAATCCTCCAGGCGCTTGGCGACCTCTACTCGTTCATGGGTCAACCCGACTCGGCCCGGCCCTGGTACGACGAGGCCCTGGCGGAGTATCTCGATGCGACCCGGCGCGGAGAAGTCCAGTATTACCACCACCTGGCCGTACTCTATGCCGATGGCCTCCTGAACGGGGCGGAAGCCGTGCGCTGGGCGCGGAAGGATATCGAAGTCCGGCGCAACGTCGGTACCCACGATACCCTCGCTTGGGCCTTGTACCGGGACGGACGGTATGCGCCGGCGCTCGATGAGATGCAAAAGGCCCTGGGGGCGGGATGGCAGGATGCCCACCTGTTTTTCCATGCGGCCATGATCCACCTGGCCGCCGGCCGCATCGAACAAGGCAAGGGTTATTTACAAAAAGCCGCCGAGATCAATCCGCGCTACGACTCCTTTCATGTGCATCGCTGAACCGTCCAAAGCCCGTATTACTGCCGGCTTCGGCTTTGCCGGGGTTGCGGTTCCCGGCCGGCGCAGATCCGGTCGTGCAAGGTGTCCTGCCCCGGATCGGTCCGGGAGTCCGAGCCGCGAAGGCCTCAATCGTGTCCAAGGTATTTTTTTATGGTCCGCCGGTCGAGTCCGGTTGCGCGGGCGACTCGTTCGAAACTCCGCATGCGCCCGTACAGGAGACGGCAATAGCCGCTCATGAGGTCCCGGGCGCTCAGGTTGCCTGCGTCGACCGCGCTCAAGAAATCGGTGTTTTCGTGCGCGTGGCTTGGATTCGGGTCGGCCCGGTAACCGCCGGTCAGACAGATCTGGCGGATGCACTGTTCCAGTTCCCGGACGTTCCCAGGCCAGGAGTAGCCTCGCGGTACGCATTCGAGGATCTTTTTTTCGATCATTCTATTGAAGCGCGCAGAAGATGTCCCGATCAGGCGTTGGATCAGCCGTTCAACTAGAATTGTGAGCTCGCCCGGGTTTTCCTCGATGCGCTGCCGCAGCGCGGGCAGCTCGATGATGTCCGAGCACAAGCGATAGTAGAGATCGTTTCGGAAGCGCTTTTGCGCCCGGAGTTCATGGATGTCCTGATTGGTCGCCGCAATCACCCGTCCTTTGAATCGCAGCTTCTCATAGCTTCCGACCGGACTGAACAGGCGGTCCTGCAGTACGGTCAGCAGCTTGACCTGGGTCGTGATGTCGATATCGCCGATTTCATCGATGAAGACCGCGCCGTGTTCGCTGCAGCGCGCGAATATTCCCGAATGGCTCTGGATTGCGCCGGTGAAGGCGCCTTTTTTGTGGCCGAACAGTTCCGATTCCAGGAGACCAGTAGGGTATTGGGACAGGTTGATGGACTGATAGGAGCGCGTGAAACTCTCGGTGAAGCGGTGGCGGCCGGGGTCGTACGGAATATAACCCGAGCGCCCGATCGCCTGCGCCACGAGACTCTTGCCGGTGCCGGTTTCGCCGAGCAGGAGGGTCGAGAAATCTTCGAGCTTTTCGCACAGGAACTGCCAGTACCATTCGGAACTGAAGGTAAAAATGTTGCGCCACAACTGCATCCGGAGCCGCACGATCGAATCGCTGCGGCCCGCGATCGCTTGGTGAATGAAATAAAAGGCTCTGCGCAGCTGAAAGAACAGCGCGATGTTTTTGCTCCGCGTTGAAGGATCGAAACCGCATTGCTCGAATTCGGCCTCCAAGTCTCCCGCAAAAGGAAGCCCGGCCGGTTCCTCGCCCTGGATTTCCTGGTCCCGGATATATCCGTCGAAGGCGCGTTGATAGCGGTGATACAGGCGGAACAGCCAGGCCGTTTCGATGTTGTCACGGTCGCCGGACGCGAATTTTTTGAAATCGATGTGGCCCTTATCCTCGTAGCGCGATACGGTCCGGTCGATGATTGCGACGAGTTGTTTTTCCAGTTCGTCAGCCGGGAGTTTCAGGCTCGATCCGACAATTTCGTGGTCGAGCGCCTCGCGTTCGGGGCTGAAGGGATTGGAAAATGCGGCTCGCGAGACCAGGGAAAAAAAATGGCGGTCGCCTTGGCTCAGCGTTTTCATATCGAAAGTCGGAGTTATTCCTGTACATAAAAAGTATAGCAATCTGCATAGAACGCACACCCCGTCCATAAATTTTTTTGTGGAATGTCGGTCGTTCGGTGTTCTTTCTAGCTGTTTTTATTGAATAAACCTCCAGTCATGAATAGTTGGTCCTGCAATTGCTCTATCGGGTGGTGTTAATCCAACCTTGAACAGGAGACATCCATGCACACCTTCCAGAAAATATTGATCAGCCTGAAGACCCGGATGAGCGACGTAGTCGATGATTTCGAGAATCATGAGGCGCTTGCGGCGGTCGCGATCGAAGAAATCGAAAATATCGGCCGCAACAGCCGGGTTCAGCTGAACCGCGTACGCAACCGGATCGAGGACTTGGAGAAGAAGATCGAAGAGCGGAAGCTGGGTGCGGAGAAATGGTCGGAACGCGCAGTCAGGCTCGAAGCCACGGACCTGGAAAGCGCCTTGAATTGCGTGAAAAGAATGAAGGAGGTGCAGAAAGAGATCGAGATCCTGGAACGCCAGCACCTCGAGACCATCGCACAAGAGAAGAACATATCGGCCGATCTCGCGCGCATAGCGGAACAGATCGAAGCACTGAAAACTCGCCGGGAAAATCTGATTTCAAGACAGAATCGGGCACAGGCTGCTGGAAAAACGGGCTCGGATCGTCCTAACCCGGCAGGCGATGCGAAGGCTATTTTCGAACGTTGGGAAAGCCGGGTCATCGGGGACGAGTTCGAAATTCCTGTCGATGGGCCGAACGATGCGTTTGCCGAGCGCTTCGAGAACGAAGAGCACGAAGCCGACTTGAAAGCCACGCTCGCGAGCCTGGTTGAAAAAAGCCGGAAATCCTGATTTGAGCCTTAGCGCGGAGATGAACATGAACAAAGCTATCGAATACAACGAACGTTCGACCGAAGCGACTTGCGCATCGGGCGGCAAAGTGACCGCGTTTTTACGCTGGGCCGGTTCCATCACACTCGCGGTGTCCGCGATCAGCTTCCTGCTGCAGGGCCTGGAAGAATTCGTTCCGGGCTATCGAAACTGGGTGATTTCCGGATTCATCGTCGTGCTTTGCATCTGTGGACTGATTTGCGGTTATCTGATGCAGGAAACCCGCGGTGCGCGCCTCTTTTTCGGCCTCGCGACCGCCTTTCTGACGGTCCAGTTCACCCAGATCGGCACCATGATCTATCAATATAGCGCGCCGCTATCGGAAGATTTCCATTCGGCATTGTCGTGGTGGCGGGTCGACCGGATACCGCTTGCGACATTCGCATTGATCGCTGCCGCGAGCCTGATTCTCGCGGTTTTGGTGGTTCCCACCGGCTTTTCGATGCTGGCGAGGAGCCAGGCCAGAACGCTCTCGGCGGGGTTTTTCGCCGGAAACGCGCTGTTGATGGTTCCGAGCCGGGAAAATTTCGCGATGGCGACGAGTTCCGTTTTGTTGTATCTCGGGCTGCGCTTCCTGACCCGGCGAAGTCTAATGCGAGACCCGGTGATTCGAACCGCCGAAGGACTCGCGGGGCTGGCGATCATGTGGATTCCGCTGGCGATCATCGGCGGGCGCGGGTTCTTTTACCCGGACGGCTGGGCGATGATGTGCGCGATGCTTGGAATCGGCGCGGCGACCTTGCTCATCGATGTACGTTCGTCTGTCAGATCGGCTTTCTTGCGTTTTCTGGCGCAGGTCCTCGGAGTTTCGGCGGCGCTCCTCGCGTGGCTGATCGCGGCGCAGGAAACTTTGCATAGAGTTCCTGCTCTATCCGGATACGAAACGCTCTGGATTTTTCTTCCGCTCGCGTTGCTGCTGCATCTGGTGTCCTATACCGCGGAAAAGCAGGCTTCGAAATACCGGGCCGGAGCGGGTTTGCTCGCGGGTTTTACCACGCTCGGCTTTCTGCTGGATCATCCGGGTTATGGCGCCTCCTTCGCGGCCATTCTGACGGGTCTCGTATTGACCTGTAGCGGACTGCATCACAAGGAAAAAACACCTCTTCTTTCCGGCATGGTCTCATTTGCCTCCGGAATCCTGTTCAATCTGAAATTCGCGCTGGAATTCTACCAGGCATTTCCTTGGGCGAGTTCTGCGGTGCTGGGCTTGCTGGTATTATTGCTGGCCTCGTACATCGACAGCCGTGAACGGATTTTTCTGCATAAGACCTGGCAAGCCTATCAGACGTTGAAAAGCTGGGGCTGATCTGCCCAGCCTTCCCGAACCAGCCCGGACCTCCGGTTGATGAAGCGCCTCGCGCTGTTGCATCCGGCGTTTCGGGCTTTCACGTTAGTGATCGCTGTTTTTATCGGGCTCGATCCCGCCGTTGGAAGGTTTCTGTTCGGGTTCGTCCGCGATGGAATCCATCAAGCGATTGAGTTGGTTGATTTCTGCGGAATTTTCAGACGATTGATCCGGCGCGGCCGATTCGGATTTCGGGCTTGTTTCCTGCTTCTGTGCTGATTCGGATGGTTTACTTTTGCTTTCCGATGCGCGGAGCACTTTGATCACATCCGCCGTGATATCGATCGACGGGTCGTACCAAAGCAGGTCGTTGTTCGCGATTTGAACGCTCAAGACGCGCCGGGCTTTCGCGATGTCCCTCGCGGCGGTCAGGACTTCCTCGCGAAATTCGAGCAACAACTTGGACCGGAACTCGTCGGACTTTTGTTTTGCGAGCAACTGGCTTTGCCTGAGCTTCAACTGGGTCTGCAACGTCAGATTATCGATCTTTTCCCGACCCGCCTGGCTTTTCGACTCATCCAGCCTGGATTGTTCATCTTTGAGCTGCTGTTGCAGGTTGGTACTGATCTGTGTCAATTGGTCGTTCAACAGGGCGTTCGCATCCT
>JAKEEL010000257.1 GCA_022616595.1 Methylococcaceae bacterium | reverse complement strand
TTGCTGACCCACCATCCTACGGTTAGAACCGCGGTCGCGACACACAATATCCGCAGTATCGCGGCTGCAATCGCGCTGGCCGAAGAAAAGGGGCTGGGCGCCGATCAGTTCGAATTTCAAATGTTGTACGGCATGGCTTCCGGCCTGCACCAAGCGATTCCGGCACTGGGCTACTGCCTCCGGGTGTATGTTCCCTTCGGCGAGCCGGTTCCAGGTATGGCCTACCTGGTCCGGCGTTTGTTGGAGAATTCTTCCGGCCAGTCTCTCCTGGTTACCGCGGATGCCGATGCCCTAAAAGCGACACTGGCTTCGGCGCCGCCGCTTCCATCCGAATCGATCCGGGATTCCTCGCAGGGACGGGGAGCGAATCCGGGCTTGGTTTGTGAGAACCCGAAGTTGCCTCCCTTCGAGAACCAACCGCTGCACCGCTTCACCGATCAACGGGAACATCAGGCCATGCGCACCGCGATCGAGCAGTTGAAACAGGACCTCGGCGCATACTATCCATTGAGGATCAATGGCGATGCGCTCGAAACCGAAGATTTCATCGAATCGCTCAATCCGGCGAATCGCGAGCAGGTCATCGGCCGGGCCGGGCTTGCCGATGTCAAACATGCGGAACTTGCCGTCGCGGGCGCCCGTGAGGCCTTTCGAAGCTGGTCGATTCTGTCGGCGTCCGAACGCGCGGCGATTTTGATCAGGACCGCCGGACTGCTGCGCGACCGCCGCGACCGATGGGCGGCCCTGGAAATACTCGAGGCCGGGAAAACCTGGACGGAGGCCGATGCGAATATCAACGAAGCGATCGATTTCCTGGAATTTTATGCGCGCGAAGCGCTGCGGTTGGATTCACCGGATGGACTTGACATACCCGGAGAACATAACCTGTACCGCTATTCTCCGCTCGGGGTGGGCGTCGTGATCCCGCCCTGGAATTTTCCTCTTGCGATCCTCACCGGAATGCTGTCCGCGGCGCTCGTTAGCGGCAACACGGTGATTCTGAAACCCTCCTCGCAAACCCCGGTCATCGCGGCACAGTTTGTGAATTTGCTGAGCGAAGCGGGACTTCCTGACGGTGTCGTGCAGTTTCTGCCGGGGCCGGGGTCGAGTCTGGGTCAATATCTGGTCGAGCATCGCGATACGCACTTTGTGGTCTTTACGGGCTCCGAAGCAGTCGGCACCAAGCTGATCGAATCGGCAGCCCGCAGAAGATCCGGCCAAACCCATGTCAAGCGTGTGATCGCCGAGATGGGGGGCAAGAACGCGATCATCGTGGACAGCGACGCGGAACTCGATGAAACGGTCCATGGAATCGTTCGTTCCGCATTCGGTTACCAGGGGCAGAAGTGCAGCGCGTGTTCCCGGCTGATCATCGTCGGCAAGCAATACCGGACTTTGCTGGCCAGACTGGCCGATGCGAGCCGCAGCCTGAACATCGGCAATCCCGAGGATCCCGCGGTCAATTTCGGTCCGGTGATCGAATATGCGGCAATGGAACGAATCCGGGCAGCCATCCGCGAGGGTCGAAAATCGGCCAAACTGGAAGTGGCGGTGGAGGTCCCTGCGGATGCTCCGGGATTTTTTGTCGGACCCGCTTTGTTCAGCGATGTACCGCGGGAATCCGGATTATTCCGCGAAGAAATTTTCGGTCCGGTTCTGTCGGTTCTTCCGGCCGACAATCTGGATCAGGCGCTCGATCTCGCGAACGATTGCTCGTATGCGTTGACCGGCGGATTTTATTCCCGCAGCCCCTTCAATATCGAGCGTGTCAAACGTGAATTCCAGGTCGGCAACCTCTACATCAACCGCGGCATCACGGGCGCCCTGGTGGCTCGCCAGCCATTCGGAGGCTTCAGGATGAGCGGGGTCGGCAGCAAAGCCGGCGGGCGATCCTACCTTGCGCAGTTCATGAACCAGAAGACCCTGACGGAAAATACCTTGCGGCGCGGCTTCGCGCCGCCCTCCGGTACCGATTAGCGGGACTCATTTTCTCTTTGCACGGATTGCCTGGCGTTCTATACTCTCTCTGCACTGTATTTGAAATCACCGGGATCCCCAGGGAATTTATGCGTAAGATACATCAGTCAGTTCTTTTTGCCGTCCTCTTCGGAATCGGTGTGGCCATACCTTCTTCAAACGCCCAAGCCTTGCCATCGACCTACATCCCTGCCGGCGACAAACGGCCCAGTATTGTCGCGATGGGCTTGGATTTTCTGGTCGTCAGGCCACTGACTTTCGGATTGACGGTCGGCGGCGGGGTATTTTGGTTTTTGACGCTACCCGTGACTGCTCTAGGAGGCAATGTCGAGGAAGCCGGCGACAAACTTTTCATCGAGCCGGGCCGTTACACCTTTGTGCGGCCCTTGGGGCATATGGATCTGGACAATTCTCCGGTGCTGGGTGAAGGCGAAGAAGTTTCCTCTGCTGCCCCGGACCGATAAATTTCAGTCGCGGGTATCTCCTTCCGGGGCACGGGCAGCCTCTTCACCCGAAGGTCAGGGCGCGCGCCAAAGCGTCGATCAGTAAATTTCCCGCGCTCTCCGCGGCATTTGCATAGGACACGATCCCGTCTTCATGGCCCAGCATGGAAAATATTCCCGCGCTTGGCTTGCCCGGCGACGAAATCAGATCGTGGACTCGATCGGCCATTTCCGGCGTACCGTAAGCAACCGTCCTCCCGATCGATGGGATTCCCAACCTGTGAGTGGCCCGCCACAGTTCCGGGCTGTGAACATGCATGACGACACGAACCTCCGGGCGGCCGTGATAGACCGCGGCATGGGTCAGCGCCTCGGAGGAAGGTTTGACGGGCCCTTCTGCAACAATGCGGTTTTCCCGTATCGAGGCCGCTGTTACGATGCAAAACTGGTCGTCGTCGAGGCGTTCCGCCGATCCGGTTTGAGTTCCGCTGATGATAAACCGGCTCATTCCATCCCCGGCGTCGGGCGCTTCCTCGATTCTTTGACTGATATTACCGAAGCCGAGTCCGCCATAGCGCCGCGGGTCCTGCCCGATCAGTCCGAGTTTGTAAAGCAGCGTCCTCCATGCGATCAGGGTTCGAAGATCCAGGGTTTCAGGAAAGGGCTTTTGTTCGAAAACCAGATCGAATTTGATGACCCCTTCCTGCTCTTTCATGCTCAATGCTTCGCCGCGCCTTTACGGATTGCAAGTTTTTTCCGGACCTGGTGACCGTATACGAGCGTAATCACGAGCAACCAGATCATCACCAGATAGCCGATCACACCGTCATAACTTCCGACCAGAAAGCCCCAGGGGTTGTCGGGCACCGCTTCGGTGTAGCGTTTGGTGAGCTTCAGGACGAAGACCCACGCCGCATGCAGCCCGATGCAATAACCGATTCCTCGAGGGGTTTCGATCAGAACCGCGCTCAAAAACAAGCTGACGACAAATAAGGCGAGAAAGGAATCGAGATGGGCCGGGTTGAAAATTTGTGACAAGGCTGCCGGAACCAATTCCAGCCCGGTCGTCCAGCGCAGATCTGCGGCCGGAACTTCACCGCGTCCGCCGATAAAATGAAGCCCCGCGTAAAAAAAGGCGGTGATCACAAGCGCCGAGCGGATCGTTCCGTACTTCAACAGCGCGCCGAAAAGGAGCCCGCGGAACAGGGATTCTTCGAGAACGGAAACGATCATGCCGGTACCCATCGCGCCCGCCAAGTGTCGGATGACTCGATCGGGCCCGCTGATCGGACTCTGCAATATGGATCGGACATCGAGTGCGATCAATGCGATTACAACAACACCCAGAATCACCGCCCCGAGCAGAAAGCCTCTGGAGAACTGTAGCACAAGGCTTGACCAAGTGCCGGGAAAACCCATCTCGCCTGGCGAAAGCCCGATTTTTTTGCGGACCGGGAAGATGCCGATGATCAATAGACCCAGGCCGATGCGGTTCACGAGTCTCGGGAAGGCAATTTTGAGATCGATCAAAAAGTATATCGGATAAGCGAGGAGCGCCGCGATCAGGATCGCGCTCAGCAAGTACGCCAGAGCCGACGAAAACAATAGCCACGGGGCGTATTTGGAGTACATAAAGGATTCCGGGAATGGTTTTCCGTTTACCGGGGGATCGGAAGATTCCATCGTTTCGGTTCGAGTATCCCTGCCTCGGCCCTGACCGACGGGCCCGACCGTGCACAAAGTATACTCAATTCGGGTATAATCCGTTTCAATTTCGGCGAACGTGGCGGAACTGGTAGACGCGCTGGATTTAGGTTCCAGTGGGGTGACCTGTGAGAGTTCGAGTCTCTCCGTTCGCACCAGAAGGACCCATTGTCGTACGATTTCGGTTTGACTTTCTGATTGGTTCTACTTTGTCAGAACAGTCCGCAAGCTCTTTCTGATCAGGCCGCGGGCCGAGGTCGATCCTGCTGTCCTGAACGGCGCAGTTTTTCCCGGACTTACCCCGCAATACACGAGGAGAATTCATGCAAATTTCCGTTGAACAGACATCTGAACTCAAAAGAAAGCTGAAAGTTCAGGTTCCGGAAGATACGATTCAATCAGAGTGCGCCAAACGGATCGATTCACTAGCCCGGACGGTCAAACTGGATGGATTCCGCCCCGGCAAGGTCCCGATCGGACTCATCCGGAAACGTTATGGCGAATCCGTACGAATTGAAGTGGTCGGTCAATTGATCCGGTCCACGTTGTTCGATGCCTTGAACGATCACCACCTTCGGCCCGCCGGGGTGCCGCTTATCGAACATACCGTGCACGAAGCCGGCAAGGGCTTGGAGTTCGAGGCCAGTTTCGAGGTCTATCCGAGCATCCGGTTGAGCCCCTACCAAGCGTTGAACATCGTTCGACCGGTTTGTGAAATATCCGAGTCGGATATCGACGCGGCGGTCGAAAAGCTGCGCCGTCAACAAAGGAACTGGCGGACCGTGGAAAGGGAAGCCGGGCAGAACGACAAACTCATGCTGTCTTTTTCCGGCTCGGTCGAGGGGGAAAGTTTCAGCGAAGGTCCGATCGATGATTTCGAGGTCGAAATCGGAGCCGGGCAGATGATTCCCGGATTCGAGAACAACCTGATCGGATTGCAAGCAGGCGGCGAGAAAACATTTACCCTGCGCTATCCGGAAGATTACGGCGATGTAAAATTTGCCGGAAAGTCGGCCGAATTCACGGTGCGGGTCCAAAAAGTCGAAGAATCCGTACTCCCGGATCTGGATGCGGAATTTTTCAAACGGTTCGGAATCGAGTCCGGGGATCCCGGCGAATTCCGTAGTTCATTGAAAGAGCGCTTGGAAAAACAGAAAAATCGCGCCATCCAAGCGAGAACCAAATCGTTGGTCATGGACGCAATGCTCCAGGCGAATACGGTTACGCTGCCGGAAGTCATGGTCGAACAGGAAATCGAACAATTGAAAAAGCAGCATTCCCCGAAGTATGGAGACTCCGAAACGCAACTTAGCGAGGAACAACTCGCTTACTATGAGTCACAAGCACGGCGGCGCGTGAAGCTCGCATTGTTGTTGGCCGAAATCATCGCTCAAAACAGTCTAAAGGCGGATCGGGATCGAGTTTTCAAGGTGGTTCAGGATCTGGCTCAAGGTTTCAATTCGCCCGACTCCGTGGTCGACTGGTACTATTCCGACCCGGAGCAACTGAAACCGATTGAACAGTTGGTACTGGAAGACCAGGTCGCGGATCTGATTCTGGCAGGTGCGCAGGTTACCGATGAGCCTGTAGAGTTCGCGAGTTTGACGAGCGTCGATTGATTAAACCAAAGACAGGATAATTAGATGATTAAGTATGACTCCGATTCAGCGTATCAACCCTCCGCGACCGGATTGGTTCCGATTGTGATCGAACAGACCGCACGAGGCGAACGGTCTTTCGATATTTATTCACGACTACTGAAGGAACGCGTCATATTTCTGGTCGGCCAGGTCGAGGACTATATGGCCAATCTGGTGGTCGCCCAACTGCTGTTCCTCGAGTCGGAGAACCCGGATAAGGATATTCACCTGTATATCAATTCTCCGGGCGGCGCCGTGACGGCGGGGCTCGCGATTTACGATACGATGCAATTCATCAAGCCCGATGTCAGCACCATGTGTCTCGGACAGGCTGCCAGTATGGGCGCACTGTTATTGGCCGGAGGCGCTCACGGCAAGCGATTTTGTCTGCCCCATTCGCGGGTGATGATTCACCAGCCTTTGGGGGGATTCCAGGGGCAGGCCAGCGATATCGACATCCACGCCCGGGAAATCCTGCTGGTCAAGGATCGATTGAACAAGATTCTGTCGAAACACACCGGCCAGTCTCTGGAAAAAATTCAAAACGATACCGACCGGGATAATTTTATGAGCGGGTCCGACGCCAGGGAATATGGATTGGTGGACCGAGTGCTCGAAAAGCGTGAACGGGTCGCGGATAACTGAAGCCCGTACCAGTTCCCGAGTCGTGCCCGGGGCGGCGATGAATCGAATCAAAGCTTCACGACTCGCCGCGTTCCGGTAAGTTGGTGGAATCCTCGATTATTGTGTATGCTAAAGCGACTTTAATGAAAAATAATTCCTACCCTCTTGCAAAAAATTCCTGATCGTAGCAAGGTTGTAATCAGGGAAAGAATTTTGTCCAGGGGGTAAAGAGGTCATCAATGAGCGACGATAGAACAGGCAAAGACAGTGAAGGAAAGCTTCTTTACTGCTCGTTTTGCGGAAAAAGCCAGCATGAGGTCAGGAAACTCATCGCCGGCCCCTCGGTTTTTGTGTGCGACGAATGTGTGGAACTCTGTAACGATATCATTCGTGAAGAACTGCAGGACAATTCACCGTCCGGAAAGGACGAACTCCCGACACCCAAAAAGATCAAGAGAGTACTGGACGAATATGTCATCGGACAGGACGAAGCCAAGAAAGTGCTCGCGGTTGCCGTGTACAACCATTACAAGCGGCTTCGCGCGCATTCGAAGCGGGACGATATCGAACTCGCCAAAAGCAATATTTTGTTGATCGGTCCGACCGGCTCGGGCAAGACCCTCCTCGCGGAAACCTTGGCCAGACTGCTCGATGTTCCATTTACGATTGCCGATGCGACCACGCTCACCGAAGCGGGCTATGTCGGGGAGGATGTCGAAAACATCATCCAGAAAATCCTGCAAAAATGCGATTACGACGTTGAAAAGGCCGAGTCCGGAATCGTTTATATCGATGAAATCGACAAGATATCGCGTAAATCCGACAATCCTTCGATCACCCGCGACGTATCGGGTGAGGGGGTTCAGCAGGCCCTTCTGAAACTCATCGAAGGCACGATCGCCTCGGTGCCGCCGCAGGGAGGCCGCAAACATCCGCAGCAGGAGTTTCTCCAGGTCAATACCGGAAACATCCTGTTTATCGTCGGCGGGGCCTTCGCGGGTCTCGATAAGGTGATTCGCGCACGATCCGAGAAAGGCGGAATCGGGTTCTCGGCGGAAGTCAAAACCAAGAACGAAATGAAAAATGTCGGTCAGGTGCTTGCCGACGTCGAGGCGGAAGACTTGATCAAATACGGGTTGATTCCGGAGTTCGTGGGCCGGCTTCCCGTGGTTGCGACCCTGGAGGAACTGGACGAAGATGCCTTGGTGAAGATCTTGACCGAGCCTAAGAATGCCCTGGCCAAACAATACGGCCGTCTGTTCGAAATGGAGGATTGCGAGCTGGAAATACGCGATGACGGCCTGCGCGCGATCGCACGCAAGGCCATGGAACGCAAAACCGGTGCTCGCGGGCTCAGGACCATTCTCGAACACGTTCTGCTCGACTCCATGTATGAACTACCCTCGAGCAGGAATATCAGTAAGATCGTCGTCGATGCGGGAGTGATTAACGGCGAATCCGCACCTTATCTGATTTACCTAAACAGCGATCCGAAGCGTCTGTCTGCGGAGTCCTGAGACAACCCGCGCTTGACCGGGCTGAAGGCCCTTGGTGCTACCGGCATGAACGGGCGACGCCGGGGCTTTCGAAGCCGACCGGTTCGCCGATGTCCGGGAAGCGGCATGATGCCAGCTCAAAAATTCGCGATCGATCTCTTGCAATTTGCGCCTGAAGGACCCATTCTGTAGCTGATCTCCCAGATTTTCATTGACAACCCCAAGGCTGCGGATATGGAAACAAAATCGAAGTTTGGTCAAGAACAAGTGCGCAAGGTACCGGTGCTTCCCCTGCGCGATGTGGTGGTCTATCCGCATATGGTGATCCCCCTGTTCGTCGGCCGGGATAAATCGATCGAAGCCCTGGATGTCGCGATGCGCGACAACAAGCAGATTCTTCTGGTGGCCCAGAGGGATGCCGAAGTCGACAATCCGGGTTTTGATGACCTGTACATGGTCGGAACGTTGTCGAACATTCTCCAGTTGCTGAAGCTTCCGGACGGGACGGTCAAGGTGCTGGTCGAAGGCGCCGAGCGCAGCGTGGTGCATCGATACGAAGAATTGCGGGGCTATTATTCCGCGGAAGTGACCGCCCTGCGCGACCAGGTGCAGCCGGACGAGCAGGAACTCGAAGGATTGGTCAGGACCGCGGTCGCCATGTTCGACCAATATGTCAAACTGAACAAGAAGATTCCTCCGGAAGTCTTGAACTCGCTGGCCGGAATCGATGATTCCAGCCGCCTGGCCGATACCATCGCGGCGCATATGACGCTGAAAATCGACGACAAGCAGTCGATTCTCGAAATGAACGAAATCGCGAAGCGGCTGGAAACGTTGATGACCTTGATGGAAGGTGAAGTCGATATCCTCGAAATGGAGAAACGGATTCGCGGCCGGGTCAAGCAACAAATGGAAAAGAACCAGCGCGAATACTATCTGAACGAACAGATGAAAGCGATCCAGAAGGAACTAGGTGAAATGGACGATGTGCCGAACGAACTGGAAGAACTCGCTCAGAAGATCGCAGATTCCGGCATGTCCAAGGAGGCCCGGACCAAGGCCGAAGCCGAGCTGAACAAGCTGAAATTGATGTCGCCGATGTCGGCCGAAGCGACCGTGGTTCGCAATTACATCGACTGGATGGTGAACGTACCGTGGAAGAAAAAGACCAAGGTTCGTCACGATCTGAAACAGGCCGGACAGGTGCTCGAGAATGACCATTACGGCCTGGAAAAGGTCAAGGAGCGCATTCTGGAATATCTCGCCGTGCAACAGCGGGTCCGGAAATTAAAGGGGCCGATCCTCTGTCTGGTCGGTCCTCCGGGCGTCGGCAAGACTTCATTGGGCCAATCCATCGCGCGTGCGACCAACCGGCGCTATATCCGGATGGCGCTCGGGGGAATTCGAGACGAAGCCGAAATCAGGGGGCATCGTCGCACCTACATCGGATCGTTGCCGGGCAAGATTCTGCAGAATCTGTCCAGGATCGGAACCCGGAATCCGATGTTCCTGCTGGACGAAATCGACAAGATGGCGATGGACTTCCGGGGTGACCCGGCATCGGCGCTGCTCGAAGTGCTGGATCCCGAACAGAACCACACCTTCAACGATCATTATCTGGAGGTGGATTTCGACCTTTCCGACGTGATGTTCGTGGCGACCGCGAATACGCTGAACATTCCGGCTCCCTTGCTGGACAGGATGGAGGTGATCCGCCTGGCGGGCTATACCGAGGACGAAAAGGTAAATATCGCGATTCGATACCTGATTCCGAAGCAGATTAAAAACAACGGCCTCAAAAAGAACGAACTGCAACTCAGCGAATCCGCGATCCGCGAAATCATCCGTTTCTATACGCGCGAGGCCGGCGTGCGAAATCTGGAACGCGAAATTTCGAAGATCTGCCGCAAGGTGGTCAAAGACCTGCTGCTGAAATCGAAACGACCGAGTGCGGTCGCGGTCAGCGCGCGCAATCTCGGTAAATATCTCGGCGTGAAGCGTTACCGCTACGGCCAAGTCGAAGACAACGATCGGGTCGGGCAGGTAACCGGGCTCGCGTGGACCGAAGTCGGTGGTGAGCTGCTCACGATCGAAGCCGCGATCGTGCCCGGAAAGGGGCGGATTTTGCGCACCGGAAAGCTTGGAGAAGTCATGCAGGAATCGATTCAGGCCGCCGAAACGGTCGTGCGCAGCCGCGCCAATCTGCTCGGGATCGATTCCGAGGCTTTTCAGAAGCACGATATGCATGTCCATGTCCCGGAAGGAGCGACGCCGAAGGACGGACCGAGTGCCGGGATCGGCATGTGCACGGCTCTGGTTTCGGCACTGACTCAAATTCCGGTTCGCGCGAATGTCGCGATGACCGGCGAGATTACTTTGCGCGGTGAAGTTCTGCCGATCGGAGGGTTGAAGGAAAAGCTGCTCGCGGCGCACCGTGGAGGGATCTCCACGGTATTGATACCGGAAGAAAACGAAAAGGATCTGATTGAAATGCCGAAGAATATCAAACAGAATCTGGAAATCAAGAGCGTTCGTTGGATTGACCAGGTGCTCGAATATGCGCTGCAGTATTTGCCGACCCCCTTGGAAAACGGTAAAGAAATCGCGGTTGACGAAAAAAAGAAAGGTTCGAAAAAGGTGGCAAAAAGTCGGCCCGTGACCGCGCATTGAATCCAGAGTCGGGATTCGTGAAGAGCCGGTGTATTTGATGTTTCTCTCGCAGGCATCCGGTTCCTCATTTCGAAGGAACGAATTCATTAAGGGGAAGCCGTATCCAACCGGAGGTCGCCGGTCTGGCGAGAGAACCGCGCCGGCCAATGCTTCAGGCGCTTGACACCGGTTTCAGTCTGCTGCTATAAACTCCGGCAGAATTCGTGGCGAGTCCGTTTTGCCGGGCGTACGACTTCGATTCGGGTCACAAAACCAACATGCTGTTTAAACACCAAGAGGGGGATTGAATGAATAAATCGGAATTGATAAGTGCGATATCTGAAGAGGCCGGTCTGGCGAAAGCAGATGCGGGCAGGGCCTTGGATGGATTTATCACCGCGGTAACCGACGCACTGAAAAGTGG
Source organism: Methylococcaceae bacterium (assembly GCA_022616595.1). GTDB lineage: Bacteria > Pseudomonadota > Gammaproteobacteria > Methylococcales > UBA1147 > UBA1147. The sequence goes on along the minus strand of JAKEEL010000257.1, from coordinate 1,376 downwards.
TGACAGCGTATCTTTGATCGGTTTTGGCACTTTCGTCGTTAAAAAAAGAGAGGCCAGAACCGGACGAAACCCTCAAACCGGGCAGACGATTAAAATCAAGGCTGCGAAGGTACCCGGGTTTAAAGCTGGAAAAGGTCTGAAAGATGCTGTAAACTAGCCGGCTTCCTGGATCGGGTGCTTAGCTCAGCTGGGAGAGCGTCGCCCTTACAAGGCGAGGGTCGGGGGTTCGATCCCCTCAGCACCCACCAATTACGGAGTGGTAGTTCAGTTGGTTAGAATACCGGCCTGTCACGCCGGGGGTCGCGGGTTCGAGCCCCGTCCACTCCGCCAGTTAAAATTCAAAACCCTGGACTTCCGCGTTCAGGGTTTTTTTGTGCGCATTCTCGAACCACGAAAGGTTGTCATAGCATGTTGCAATCCATAAGGGATCGTGCCCAAGGGGTCTTGGCCTGGATTATTCTGTTGTTGATCTGCATTCCATTCATATTCTGGGGCATCGAAAACTATATCGGGGGCGGCCGGGAACAACCGGTTGCGGTTGTCGGCGAAAAGGAAATTTTTCAGGCGGACGTGAGCCGGGCCTATCAGCAGATGGCGGCCAAGCTTGGAAATCTCGGCCAGATCGAAGAGCCAACGCTGAAACAACTGGCTCTCAAAAATTTGATTGACGAGGAAGTTCTGCGTCAGACAGCACTCGACCGGGGCTTTTTAGTCAGCGACGCACAGATCCGCGACGCGATTCGCGGGATGCCCTATTTCCAGAACGAAAAGGGTTTCGATCAAGAAAAATATACCAATGTCCTCAGGGCTCAGGGCCTCACGGAGCCTTATTTCGTTGAACAGATTCGGAAGGGAATGGAAATCGGCCAGCTCCAGGACGGAATTACCCGATCAAGCTTCGCAACCAGGACGGAGATCGAACGTTTTCTAAATCTGCGGGACCAATTGAGGACCGTCGAGTACGTCGCGATATCGCCAGTGATGTCCGAAGCCGCGATCGGTCCGCAAGAAATCGAAAAATACTATCGCGAACACGAAGCGGCGTTTCGTTATCCGGAAAAAGTCTCTGTTCAGTATGTCGACTTGAATCTTTCGGATATTGCGGCGAAGCTGGAAGTTAAAGAAGACGAAGTCCGGGCTTTTTATGAGTCGGAGCAGGACTTGTACACGCGTAAGGAACGCCGCAAGGTCAGCCATATTCTGGCCGCTGTCGGCACCAAAGACCGCGAGAAGGGTGAAGCAGCAGCGCTTGAAAAAATCCGAGAGGCAGAGAAGCTATTGGCAAATGGCGAAGAATTCGCAACGGTCGCTGAAAAGCTTTCGGACGACAAGGCCTCGGGTAAACAGGGCGGCAATATCGGCTTGGTCAATCCCGG
>JAKEEL010000256.1 GCA_022616595.1 Methylococcaceae bacterium | reverse complement strand
GATCTCCATCTCCCGCGTATCGAACGCGCGCGGCCTCATTGCGCCCTCGACGTTCAACCATCCGGTGGGCGGATGCCGGTGATGCATCTGGGTGGCCGGACCGTAAAATCCTTCCTTGCCGAGTTCCCGCTCGTAGGTGTCGCCGGGAAGGTCCGCGTGCGCCTGCCGCGACGCAGTTCCTTCGATTCGAGGGACTTGAAGCCACGCCATCAGAGCACCCCGCGCTTGATCTGATCGCGTTCGATGGACTGAAACAGAGCATTGAAATTCCCTTCGCCGAAGCCCTGATTCCCTTTGCGCTGGATCACTTCGAAAAAGATCGGACCGATCACCGTCGAGGTGAAAATCTGCAGCAGCAGTCCGGTATTCTGATCGGCTCCGCCATCGATCAGGATCCGATTTTCGCGCAGTCTCCGAACATCTTCGCCGTGCCCCGGAATCTTTTCATCGAGTCGATCATAGTAGGCCTCGGGCACGTCCATGAATCGGATGCCGTTGGACCGAAGCGCTTCGACCGTCGCGTAGATGTCATCGGTCGCCATCGCGATGTGCTGGATGCCTTCGCCGTGGTAGGCATCCAGGTATTCCTGAATCTGCGATTTGGCATCGGAAGGTTCGTTGATCGGAATCCGGATTTTGCCGCAGGGACTGGTCATGGCCCGCGATTTTAGCCCGGTAGCCTGCCCATGGATGTCGAAGTAGCGGATCTCGTGGAAATTGAACAGGCGTTTGTAAAACTGCGCCCAGTCATTCATGCGCCCTTTGCGCACGTTATGAGTCAGATGATCGATTTCCTTGAGGCCGGCGCCCGCGGGTCGCAATTCGACTCCGTCGAACGGAATGAAATCGACATCATAAATGGAACGGTCCCCGTAACGGTCGATCAGGTAAATCAGACTGCGCCCGATCCCTCGGATCGCCGGTATATTGAGTTCCATCGGCCGCGCATCGCCGAGATGCGGTTCCGCGCCGAGCTTCAACGCGCGCTCATAGCTTTCGGCCGCATTTTTGACGCGAATTCCGAAGGCGCAGATCGAGGCACCATGTACCTTGGCGAAAGCTTGCGCGAAGCTGCTGGGTTCATGATTGATCACGAAATTGATTCCGCCCTGGCGATAGAGAACCACGGCTTTCGAGCGATGACGCGCGATCGCAGCGAAACCCAGTTGTGAAAACAGGTTTTCCAAAGCCAGCGTATCGGGGGCCGTGTACTCGACGAACTCAAATCCGTCTGTTCCCATCGGATTGGGGATGTCTACCATGGGTTTTCTCCGTGCCTTTTCAGGAATGGCGCCTTACTCGTCCGGGGCGCGTTGCAGGAAAAGCCTGTCAAGTCGAACATGGAAAAGGATCGATTTTGAAGGCAAGACAGGATCGGGGTTTCGATTTGCATGTTCGCGAAATTTCCGGATGCGATGTACAGAAACTCCAGCTACAAGCATAGACCGAATTCAACCCGTTTAGGTTCAGATGCCTGCGTACCGGGACTCGCCGGCTCGTGTCCAGGATGTGAATTTTTACAGCTTGAAACTTGTAATTCGCGCAGCGAGTCTATAGTTAATTCATTCAAGTTTCAAATGGAGACGGTTTATGGCAATCACTCAAAGCGCTTTGCAAAGTTTTGCCCGGCTGCATCGGCTCGAAGGACTGAGCAAAACCACCCTGCAAGCGCTCAACGATCACATTCCGGGCTATTCGCTGGACAAGGCGCGGCGGTTTATCGAGTTTCAGGAACGCATTCAAAAATCGCTGTTGCAACACCGCATCATTACCCACAACAGCTACACCGCCTGGTTCAGTCAGGGAAGTCAGAACAAGGAACAGATCAAGGCCTTCATCGTTCAGTTCTCGGTTTTTTCCAACCAGTTTCTGCTCGCCCAATTGAACAAGATGATCAACGCCGACAGCCTGGAAAGCATGCGTGCCTCGAAGGAGATCCTGGCCAACGAAATCGGTGTCCGCTTTAAATCGAGGCAGGACAAAAGCGGGGACGAAATCTACGGTTCCACGGAAGGTTCGATCGAAGGCAGCACCTTCCGCTTTGCCGCGGCGCATTTCGAATGGCTCTATTCGATCGCGCGCGAACTCGGCTTGCGCTTCGACGAAATCGGCAGGGCCCGGCACGGCACCGAAGCCACGCTGTTTTTCTGCAATGAATTGTTCAGGCTATACGGCGGCGACCATTACCAGGTTTCCCAGGCCGCGAGTTTCGCGGTTGAAAACTGGGCCGCGGCTGGATTCTGGAAACAACTGATCGAAGGATTCAGGCTCTTCAATCAACATTCCGGCTTGAAACTGCCGCTCGGGTTTTTCATCTGGCATGACCGCATCGAAACCCAGCATGCCGAACATACCCAGGAGGAACTGGAGAACCTCTATTTCACCCACGATATCGACGAAGACGCGTTTATTCGCAACGGCAACACTATGCTCGATGGAGTCGCCGCCTTCTGGGACGGTCTCGATGAACAGCGCCGCGAGCTTTCAACCATTCACTGAATCCAGAAACCCGGAAAGCGGTCTGAAATACTCAGGTGCCAGGTGCGGTTGAATCGCCCCTGCGCGGGCGACTGCCCGATTGGACCGTATCGCAGGGAACATCAGCGCGATACTGTGTGGTTGGGCGGTCTCCCGCAGGGTCCTTCAGCGGTGCGGATGCTCGATCACATAGTACGAATTCTGACGAAAGCACCCCTTCAAGAGCGCCTCCAAATCCTCCAAAGAAACAGACGGGGCGCTCTTCGCGAGAGAAACCTGATAGAACCAGCCGTCCTCCGTCGTTCCCTCCGGGCCATTTCCGCTGACTCGCCAGCGAGTCCAACCGCCGAATTTTTGCTCGAGACGCGCATTGAATATGCGCTCGGAGGATTGCGGGACGCGCGGGTCACATCTGCCCTGGCTGAAATCCGGCGTCCAGAAAATGATTGTCTTCGAAAACGCGACTTCCTGACCGTCCGCGAACCCGGGGATGATCAAAGCCCTTCCGTTTTGATTCGCAAGGGTCAGATACAGGTTCACGATCACCGCAAGCCCGAGAATCCAGAGCACGAAATTCCTTCGTATACCGCCGAGCACCCGGGCCGGAATCTTGAGGCCTAAGGGACCATTCCCCGACTGGAAGGATGGCCGGCTCATCGATTCCTTTACTTTGCGTTCGTTTGGATTCATGATCGGATTCATCGCCCTGCCGTCTCCCGTCCGTTGATCCCGGGCCAGGCGGTCGATAAGGATGGCAGGGGCCGGAAAGAGTATACGCTGCGGCCGCGCCGCGAACTATCGAATATTCCTCACCACATATCGCCAAGCACTCGTCCGCTTTGGTACTATGTGCGCGCCTTCACGTGTGCAAGCCTGCGGAACTGCTGAAGCAATGCGCGGCTGCGCGGACGTGAATTACACATTAATCTGTCTATCAATGGCTTGGACTGGACCGTACGCTTGCTCTTGCCGAAAACAAAACCCGGCATCAACCAGGAGAACCCGGTAACACGAAGGTCCGGAAATTGAATCCGCCGGCCATGCACGCAATCCACGATCTCACAAAACGGAAGCATGAAACTATGTTAATTCGATTCGCCCATCCTGCAGCCGCGGGATTGATGTTCATCGTGTGTTTGCTCGCGCTCCGAGATGTTGCTGCCCATGCGGTCGTCACCGAATCGTCGCTGCGCGGACAGGCACTCGAAGCGCAAAAGGCAAACCGGATCGTGCTGAACTTCAACTCCGGCGTGGAGCTGTCGCTTTCCAGATTCGATCTGGTCCGCAAAGGCGATACGCATGAAACGGTCGCGGCCGATCATGGCTCGAAGCCGGGACAGATTATCGTGGTCATTCCTGCCTTGAGCCCCGGCGACTACGCGATCCATTACAAAGTCTTCGCGGCCGACGGACACCTGACCGAAGACGTTATTCGATTCAGCGTTGCCGGGTCTACGGGTCGATAAGCATGGAAGGACTCGCCGATTTTCTCGAAACCATTCTGGGCGGAACCGATCTGGTCTTTTTCGCGCTATCGATCGGCAGCCTGTTGTGGGGGCTGTTGATTTTGCGGCCTTGGCGGTCCACCGGGGCCGCCCGCGAGTCCGCAACCACGGTCTGTGTGAACATGATCGTTAAGAGCGCCTTCGCACTGGTCGCGGTGCAATGCGCGGCGCTCTTCGTCAAAACCTGGCTGATTGCTCAAACCTTGGATCGGTTTCCGTTTCCGGCCTTCGCCGAGACCGTCCAGTTCCAGGCCGGTTTCTGCCGGACGTTGTTTGCTTTGGCCCTTGGAATGGTTGCCAACACCACGCTGCGGAGCAATCCCGACCGCGCACAAAGCTGGCTCGGCACGACGTTGGCCGCGATTCCATTGGTTCTGAGCGGCGCCTGGCTGGTGCATGGCGCGGGACGCTTCGAGGATAAACTGTTTCTGATGTCTTTCACGGTCCTGCACCAGCTCGGCGCCGCGCTGTGGCTCGGCGGCATCGCCCAATTGCTGTCGATCTGGATGCTCAAGCGCCGGAACCCGGAAGAAAACGTCGCATGGGCGCGGCTTTTGTCGCGTTTTTCGGCAATCGGTATCGCTTCGATCGCGATCCTGCTCGTGACGGGCATTCCGATGGGATGGATCTATATTCAGACCCTCGACGGTCTGATCGGTACCGGATACGGCAATCTGCTCAGTGTCAAGATCGTCCTGCTCGCGATGGTGTTGTGTTTCGCGGCCTATAACTTCAGGGCCGCGCGCTACGCCACGACGACCGGCGACTATGCCGGCACCAGCCGGCGCGTACCCTATTTCATCGAAGCCGAAACCTTTATTCTGGTCAGCATCCTGTTTACCGCGGCCGCCCTGTCTTCGCAACCGCCATCCGCGGATATCCCGGATCTGACCGCGTCTTTCCACGATATTGCCGAAACCTTCAAACCCAGAATCCCGAGGACCGAGTCGCCGAGCCACCATGCGCTGCTCGCGGGCGAGGCCGGGAGAACCGCGATCATCGGCCGGACCCCGTCGAGCGCCGCGACCGAATGGTCGGACTACAACCACAACATGTCGGGTATTTTTCTGTTCTTCATGACGATCATCGGCATGCTGTCCTATACCGGCCGTTACCGCTGGACCCACTACTGGCCCCTGGGTTTCGTCGGGCTCTCGATATTCCTGTTATTACGCAGCGACGCCGAAGCCTGGCCCTTGGGACCCCTCGGTTTCTGGGAGAGCACCTTCGGAAACGGTGAAATATTCCAGCACCGCATCGCGACCCTGGTGGCCTTTGCGCTCGGCGTTTTCGAATACCAGGCACGCAAAACAAAAAACCAGGCCACCTGGCTGCCCTATGTCTTCCCGATCCTCTGCGCTTTCGGCGGACTGCTGTTGTTGACCCACTCGCACGTGGGTTTCCAGGGCAAAGCCGAATTCCTGATCCAGGTTGGCCATACCACGATGGGACTCCTGTCGATCGTGGTCGCCTGCGGCCGGTGGCTGGAACTCAGGCTCGCGGGTCCGGTCGGCCGCGTGGCGGGCTTCGTGTCGGTGTCGGGGATTTTCCTGATCAGCCTGGTTCTGATGTTCTACCGGGAACCGCTACACTGATTAGGCTGCGTTTTTGCGGCCGCTTCGAACGGCTCCCGGCGTGGCTCGG
>JAKEEL010000041.1 GCA_022616595.1 Methylococcaceae bacterium | reverse complement strand
TTGGGACCCCGGATCGAGGTATAGAGCGCCTTCAAGGGATGTTGCAGCATGTCTTCCACGGCCGTGGATTCATAACCGCAATGCGCCATGCAATTGGAGCACTTCGGGTTCCTGGATGATCCGTAGTTTTCCCACGCGGTGTCTTCCATGAGTTCCCTAAAGCTCGCCGCATAACCTTCGTCAACCAGCAGATAACAGGGCTTTTGCCAGCCAAATACGTTTCGGGTCGGATTTCCCCAGGGCGTACAGTTGTAGTTCTGGTTGCCTGCCAGGAAGTCGAGATACAGAGTCGAGTGGTTGAACTTCCAGTTCCGTCCCTTAGCCAGCCGGAATATTCCGCGAAACAGTTCTTTTACGGGCTTGCCTTTGATGAAAACATCCTGTCTCGGGGCGCGCTCGTAGCTGAAGCCCGGAGAAATGGTCACGCCTTCGACGCCGAGTTCCGTTACGTAATTCAAAAAGTCGGCGACCTCCGCGGGCTTTTCGCCGTCAAACAGCGTGCAATTGATGTTCACGCGGAAACCGCGTCCGAGCGCGAGCTTGATCGCTTCCACGGCGCGGTCGAATACGCCTTCCTGACACACCGATTCATCATGGCGTTCGCGGTTTCCATCGAGATGGATCGAAAACGTGAGGTAGGGCGAGGGCTGGTAATCGTCGATGCGTTTTTTCAATAAGAGTGCATTGGTGCACAGATAAATGAATTTCTTCTTTCGAATGATTCCCTCGACGATTTGCGGCAGTTCCTTGTGCAATAAGGGCTCGCCGCCCGGAATCGATACGATCGGCGCTCCGCACTCGTCCACCGCGTTCAGACATTCTTCGACGCTCAGGCGTTTTTGCAGGATTTCCTTGGGATAATCGATTTTTCCGCAACCCGCGCAGGCCAGATTGCACTGGAACAAGGGTTCCAGCATCAAAACCAATGGATAACGTTCGACCCCGAGCAGTTTTTGTTTAAGGAGATAGCGCGCAACGCTGATCTTCTGCCTTAACGGTATACTCATTGAACTCCCCCCTTTGAAGCGATTTCATCTGAATTTCATGCCTTCCGGGCCAATTTGTTAACCAGACCCGCCGGCAGTCGGAAGGTCACTTTCTCCGGTTCGGCATCCATCTCAACCACCTTGTCGACACCCAATTCATCGAGCTTCCTTAGCACTTCCTGAACCAGAATCTCCGGCGTGGAGGCGCCGGCGGTAATCCCTATTCTGAGATCCGAAGTGAACCAGGAAAGATCGAGATCGTTCGCATCCTCGACCAGAAACGAATTAACCCCCATCTGCTCGCCGACTTCGCGCAGCCGGTTCGAGTTCGAGCTGTTGCGTGCCCCGACCACGATCAAGAGGTCCACCCGGTCGGCCAGTTTTCTGACCGCGCTCTGGCGGTTCTGGGTCGCATAACAGATGTCGTCGCGGCGCGGTTCGATAATTTCCGGAAAGCGTTTACGGAGCGCGGCAACGATGACCTTGGTGTCGTCCACGGACAGGGTTGTTTGGGTTACATAAGTCAATCGCGCGGGATTTTTCACGTGCAGCGCTTCGACGTCTTTTTCATCCTGCACCAGGTAAATCTCGCCTCCGAATCTCCGATCGAAATGGCCGAGGGTCCCATTCACTTCCGGGTGCCCGGCGTGACCGATCAGAACGACTTCGTTGCCGGCCTTTGCGTTTCGAACGACCTCGAGATGAACTTTAGTGACCAGCGGACAGGTCGCGTTAATCACTTCCAGGCCGCGATTTTCCGCATTTCTGATCATTTGTTCCGAGACGCCGTGGGCGCTGAAAACGGTTACCGCGTCGGCCGGTACTTCATCAAGCGTTTCGACGAATACGGCGCCGCGGGATCGCAAGTCTTCCACGACGCGCTGATTGTGCACGATTTCATGAACAACGTAGACGGGAGCCCCGTAGATTTGCAACGCGGATTCCACGATTTCAATCGCGCGGACTACGCCTGCACAAAATCCACGCGGTTGAGTCATCACAACATCCATAAGAGAACCTCATTCAGTTTGGCGCAACATTTTAAAATCGAATTCATACCCCTGAAGCATAGACCGAAAATGACCGCTGTCGCAATTTAACAACACTTTCCATGGTTCTTTGGTTGTCAAGAATCAGGCTCTTCTTTCGTGCCTCGATCTTCCTGCATGAGGTCTCGCTGCTATCCGGGCGTCATTCAATTGTGAATTGTCGATTATTTTACTCAGCTTTTATCGACTTATCCATCCGTCCGGCCAACAAATTTGCCAAATCCGTCAAAAAGATCGAATTTATTGCACAAAATACAACAAATTTATATGATTTACACCAATTCCGATATCGGGTTTGTGATGAATTCATCTTGACTCGTAATTATTTTTCTATAAAATTCATCAAACTATTTTCAACAACTCGGAAGATTTCACAGTTTGAAGCTGATCGGGCAAGGGGATTTCATGCTGTTGTATTTTACCAATTCAGGGTTTGATCGACCCGTTCGGGATCAACCTTACCATGGCTTGAGATCGGATGCGGAAATCCATCCGGAAAGAGCATTTCGCCCATTTGGACAAACCCTTGATGTCTTCGGCGGAACCGCGTAGGCCGAAAACAGGTATTGTCTTAATTTCGCAACAGCAGTGAATTCAATCGTTAAACCAATCCAGTCCATGACCGAAATTGAACCGATGAACGCATTCGATCCGCCGCTCGGGACATTGACGGACTTGGACATGCAATCCAAATTGCTGGAAGGGGTGTCGCGAACCTTCGCCTTGACGATCCCGCAGCTGCCTGAAGGGCTCTATCCGGTGGTCGCAAATGCCTATCTCTTGTGTCGGATCGTCGATACCATCGAAGATGAAATCAGCTTGTCTGCGCAACTCAAGCGTGATTTTTGCGGAAGATTCATCGGTGTCGTTAAACAAACCGAGGACGCTGACCGGTTTGCGTCCGAAATATTCCCGCTGTTGTCCAGGCAGACCCTGCCGGCCGAGCATGAACTGATCCGCAATGTTCCGAGGGTCATCCGGATTACCCACGGTTTTACAGAACCCCAACAAAACGCGCTGGCCACGTGTGTGGAAACCATGGCCGGCGGTATGCCGCAATTCCAGACGACGGGCCTTCGGAACGGATTGAAAACTTCGCAGGAACTGGACCGCTATTGCTATTTTGTGGCCGGTTGCGTCGGAGAAATGCTCACCCGGTTGTTCTGCAACTATTCGGCGGAAATAGCCCGGAACGAACAGCGCATTCTGGAACTTTCGGTCTCCTTCGGCCAGGGGCTGCAAATGACCAATATATTGAAAGACGTCTGGGACGACCATCGGCGTTGCGTGTGCTGGTTGCCGCAGGACATCTTCACCGAAACCGGCTTCGATCTCGCGCAATTGTCGCCGAACCACCAGGACCCGGCCTTTTGCCAAGGCTTGGAGGCGTTGATCGGCATTGCCCATTCCCATCTTGAAAATGCGCTGGAATACACCTTGCTGATTCCGAAAAGCGAAATCGGGATACGCTACTTTTGCCTGTGGGCGCTGGGCATGGCGGTTCTGACTCTGAAAAAGATCAAAGCCAATCTGTATTTTTCCAATTCCGGACAGGTCAAGATCTCGCGCAGTGCCGTGAAGTCGACGGTCCTCGCGACTCGCATCGCGGGCCGCAGCGACCTCGCGCTGAAAGCCTTGTTTACGGCTGCTTCCCACGGACTTCGCGAACGCCGGCAGCGCGGCCGATTGAACGATCAACATCTGAAATCTACCTGAAACACGCTACAGAAAAGGATCCGATATGTTAGAAGAATCTGCAGCACTCAATTTACAAGGGGACACCATTACATGGGGTTTCGTCGATCCGATCGATTCCGGCGCAACCATTCTGGATCTCGCAATCGCGAATGCGCAATCGGCACTCTGCAAGCTCCAACATTCCGAAGGATACTGGGTGTTCGAACTGGAGGCGGATTGTACGATCCCCGCGGAATACATCGCGATGATGCATTTTGTCGGTGAGATCGACGAATTGTTGCAGGCCAAAATCGCCAATTTCCTGCGTGCAAGGCAAAACGAGGACGGCGGCTATGCGTTGTTCACCGGAGGCCCCGGAGATATCAGCAGTACCACGAAAGTCTACTACGCGCTGAAACTGGCCGGCGATTCGCCGCAACGCTCGCATATGAAAAAGGCCAGACAATTCATTCTGGCTCACGGCGGAGCCGCGAAATGCAACGTGTTCACCCGAATTCTGCTGGCGATGTTCGAACAGGTGCCGTGGCGGGCTGTTCCGTACATTCCGGTCGAAATCATGTTGCTGCCGCAGTGGTTTCCGTTTCATTTGAACAAGGTTTCGTATTGGTCGCGTACCGTGATGGTTCCCTTGTTTGTGCTGTGTTCACTGAAAGCCAGGGCCGCGAATCCGCGTAAAATCGATATCCGGGAACTGTTTGTCACCGACCCCGACCTCGAACAACATTATTTTCCAAAACGCGGCTTGTTGAATAAGGTTTTTCTGAGTCTCGATTTTCTGGGCCGTTCGCTGGATCCTTGGATTCCCGGGCGGATGCGCGAAAAGGCATTGCGCGAGGCAAAAAACTGGTTCACCGAGCGTCTCAATGGCGAAGACGGACTCGGCGGCATTTTCCCGGCCATGGTCAATGCTTATGAGGCCCTGTTGCTGCTGGGCATTCCGAAAGATCATCCCGATGTGGTAACCGCGAAGAAGGCACTGCAAAAGTTATTGGTCGTCAATGACCGGGATGCCTATTGCCAACCCTGCCTGTCGCCGGTGTGGGACACGGGGCTCGCGATTCTGGCCTTGCAGGAGGCCGACCCCGTGAGAAACGACCGTGCGATCCAACGCGGTCTGGATTGGCTGATTTCGAAGCAGCTCGGGGACGAACCCGGAGATTGGCGGATCGCCCGCCCCGATTATGAAGGCGGAGGCGGATGGGCTTTTGAATTCGAAAACCCGTACTATCCCGACGTGGACGATTCGGCCGTTGTGGCCTTCGCGATAACGCAAACTCCGGGCGCCAGATTCCGTGAATCGGCGGAAAAAGCCGCGCGCTGGATTCAGGTCATGCAATCCAAGAATGGTGGATTCGGCGCATTCGATGTCGACAATACCCATTATTATCTGAATGAAATCCCGTTCGCCGACCACGGCGCATTGCTCGATCCGCCCACGGCCGACGTGAGCGCGCGCTGTGCCATGTTCCTGTGCCGGATGCTCGACCGTCATCCGGAATATCAGGGTACGGTGGACCGCTGCATCGAGTATTTGCGCGCGGAACAGGAGAACGACGGTTCCTGGTTCGGTCGCTGGGGCACCAATTACATCTACGGTACCTGGTCGGTATTGGTCGCGCTGGAGCAAGTTGGCATACCCCGCGACGATCCAATGGTCCGCAAAGCCGCGGGCTGGTTGAAAAGCAAGCAGAACGCCGACGGCGGATGGGGTGAAGACAACTTGAGCTACCATGACCCGGCGTTCCGCGGAAGCAATGCTTTCAGTACCGCCTTCCAAAGCGCCTGGGCGATTCTCGGGCTGATCGCGGCCGGCGAATCCGGTTCGTTTGAAGTGGAAGCCGGAGTCGATTATTTGCTCAATAACCAAGGGGTCGATGGTTTCTGGGAAGACGAGTGTTTTACGGCCCCCGGTTTTCCGAGAGTCTTCTATTTGAAATATCACGGCTACAGCAAGTTTTTTCCGCTTTGGGCACTGGCCCGCTATCGTTCCGTAAAAAGGCTTCCGTGACATCGGTTGGCTTGGTCGTCGCCCTTCCGGGCGAACGGCGGACACTCTCAAACGCCCGGCTACATTCCGGGCCTGTTTCGGAATTGAACGGGAACACGCGGGTCTGCTTGTCCGGCGTCGGTCCCGACAGGGCTGTGGCCGGGGCGGCCGGGCTCATAAGACAAGGCTGCAATGCCCTCGTAAGCTGGGGCTGTTCGGCCGCCATTTGGACGGAACTGAACGCCGGAGACCTGGTTATTCCGGAACGGGTGCTTTCCGCGAACGGGGAAGTCTTCGCTGCGGACCGCGCGTGGCGCGGCGCACTGCTCGCGCGTCTCGCGGGCCGTCGGACGATCCATGCCGGATCGATTACAGAATCTCCAACAATTGTCGCGACCGCGGCCGATAAACGGATTGTCCGGAGCCGGACCGGAGCGATCGCACTGGACATGGAGAGCGCCGCGATCGCGAGGCTGGCGGCCCGGCACGATCTTCCGTTTGTTACCATTCGCGCGATCGCGGACCCGGCGAGCATGGATCTGCCTAAACCGGTCGTGCTAGCCTTGAAGCAAAACGGAGACCTCAAAATCGCTTTGCTATTGGCCCTGATCGCCCGCTACCCGAATTCAATCCCCGGTCTGATTCAACTCGCTATTTCTTTCCAGGCAGCCCAACGCAGTCTTCGACAAATCGCGCGCTCACTCGAATACGACTTTTATCCGGATTCCGCGCTCACCTGAACGGATCTCTGTTTTTCCAGCCCTATATCTATGTATTGAGGTCATTGATGTCTGATTCGATTAGTCATTTGCTGGAATCCCGCGCAGGCGAGAATTTTTCACTGCACGAAGCTTATCTGAACTCGCAGATGGTCCGGGTTTTGAAGACCATCGGTTATGATCGGGTATACACCAAAGCCCGGGGGCAATATTTGTATGACCGGGATGGCAACGAATACCTGGACCTCCTGAGCGGCTTCGGGGTATTCGCGATCGGCCGCAATCATCCGACCGTGGTCGAGGCACTGCGGGACGTCCTTAGCGCAGAGCTTTCGGATATGGTGCAGATGGATGTCTCGCTGTTGAGCGGTCTGCTCGCCGAAAAAATCATCCGGCTCTGTCCCTCCGGTTTGGAGCGCATGTTTTTTTGCAATTCCGGCGCGGAAGCCGTGGAAGCCGCGATCAAATTCGCACGCTACACGACCGCGCGCCCCAATATCGTGCATTGTGAACACAGTTTTCACGGGCTTACCCTCGGTGCGCTCTCGTTGATGGGGGAAGAAATTTTCCGGGAGGGTTTCGGCCCATTGCTGCCGGGCTGTAACGCGGTTCCTTTCAACAACCTGGAGGCTCTGGACCGGGCTCTATCCCGAAAGGATGTTGCGGGCTTTTTTGTCGAGCCGATTCAGGGAAAAGGCGTCAACCTGCCGAATGATGACTATCTCGGGGAAGCCAAAAAACTGTGCGCAAAATACGGGACACTGTTCGTCGCCGATGAAATTCAGACCGGAATCGGCCGCACCGGAAAATTCTGGGCGATCGAGCACTGGGGCGTCGAGCCGGACATGATCCTGATGGCGAAGGCATTGTCCGGAGGATTCATTCCTGTCGGTGCGGTGGCCATGAAGCCGTTCATCATGGACAAGGTATTCAACCGCATGGACCGTGCCGTCGTGCACGGTTCGACCTTTTCCAAGAACAACATGGCGATGGCCGCGGGCCTTGCGACCCTTCGAGTCATTGAGGACAACGGTTTGCTTGATAATGCGGCGAAACTCGGCGATTCGATCATCTCCGAGTTGAGCGACATGATCGGGCGCTATGAGTTCCTCAAGGAAGTTCGCGGCAAAGGCCTCATGATCGCGGTCGAATTCGGCGCTCCCAAAAGCTTCTCCCTGAAGACCGCCTGGAGCCTTCTCGAAACCGCGAACAAGGGGCTGTTTTGCCAAATGGTCACCATACCCCTGTTTTCCAACCATCGGATTCTGACCCAGGTTGCAGGCCACGGCATGAATGTCGTGAAGCTGCTCGCACCGCTCGTGATTACCGAAAAAGATCGGGATCTGATCATTCGATCCTTCGACCAGGTGATCGCCGATTGTCATAAAGTCCCCGGTTCGATCTGGGATCTGGGCAAGACACTGGCCGGGCACGCGATCAAAAGGTAAAAAGCGGCGAAATCCGGGCCGGCCGTCCCGTTCCTTGAAATCCAAAGACCGGCTCTACGTCAGAAGAGACGCCTGAATGGCCGCTCCCAGCAACGGCGTTCTGTCGTTTAAAATGATTTTAACCGGCATGTCCCGGAGCAGCGCTTGCATGCGTCCTTTCGCGCAAAGCGCATTCAGGAACCAGTCTTGCTCGAACAGTTGTACAAGTTTCGGCGCGATGCCTCCTCCGATATAGATTCCGCCGCTTGCCATCGTCTTGAGCGCCAGATTCCCGGCTTCGGCACCGTAATATCCGAGAAACAGCCGCAGGCTTTCCAGACAGCGCGGATTCTCCGCGGACAGTGCGGCATCGGAAATGGCCGATGCGGCATCGCCGAACTCTTTTGCACGCGCGAACCATTCCGGTTGCGCTTCGGAATTTTCGTGACACAGAAATTCAAAAAGATTCACGATTCCGATGCCGGAAACCACCCGTTCCCAGCTCACATGCCCGTGGCGATTCGCGAGAAATTGTAGTAGCCGGTAGTCGAAGTCGCTGGCCGGTGCGAAATCGCAATGACCTCCTTCGGACGGGAAGGGTTGATGCTCCCGGCCGTCCCAGAACATTCCGGCTTCTCCGAGGCCGGTTCCGGCGGCGATGATACAGGCATTGCCGGTTGGATTCGGGCGCCCCGGATTCACCACGAAAAAGTCCTGTTCCGAAAGGGCCCGGATGCCCAAGGCATTGGCGACCAGATCGTTGATCAACACGACCGAGTGCAGCGACAGCATCGATCGGATCTCGTCGGCATCGATTTTCCAGGGAAGATTCGTCGCGATGCAGCGTCCATCGAGTACCGGGCCCGCAATCCCGAGACAGACCGATTCGAAAGGAAGCCGCGCATCGGCGACAAACTTTTCCAGAACCGGTCCCAGCTCGGCGTGGTCCCTGCTTAAATAGGATTGTTCGGATTCGGTGACGAGCCCTGGTCCTTGAACGTCGAAGATCGCGAATCGGATCCGGGTTCCACCGATGTCGCCCGCGAGTACTTTCATTAAATAGAATTACCTTGATAGGAATGCGCCACCGGCTGAAGCCTGCGGCTTCACGTTACGACGAGTAGAAGGGTGGGATCTGTTGATGAGTGTATCGTTTTCCGAATTGCAGAAAAGTTGAAAAGCGTAGCCTATCACGGTGTTTCCGACCGGTACAGCTTGCCCTATAATCCTGCGTCCGCCGATCGATCAAGCCCCGCCTTGAACGAATCCCGGCTAAAGCTTCTCTAAATACTGGACTTCAGGTTATGAAAATATTGATTCTGGGCGCCGGCCGTACAGGTTCTTCCGTGGCCAGCGCACTGGCCCACGAGGATAACGATATCGTCGTCGTGGATATGAGTCCGCAATTATTGCGAGAATTGAAGGAGCGTCTGGATATCGCGACCGTGGTCGGCAACGCGGCTTTCCCGCCTATTCTAGAGCAGGCCGGCGCGGGGAGCGCCGATATCGTGATTGCCGTAACGGATAAGGATGAGACCAACATGCTCGCCTGCCAGGTCGTCAACACACTGTACAGTCGTCCGAAAACCATCGCGCGGGTGCGGGCCTCCGAGTTCCTGAACAATCCCGAGTTGTTTCGGGAGGGCGGCATTCCCATCGATGTCGTGATCAGTCCGGAGTTGATCGTGATGGATTACATCCGGAATCTGATCGAATTTCCAGGGGTATTGTATGTGTCGGAGTTTGCCGGCGGACTGGTGCGGCTGTTCTCGGTTCGCATTTCCAGAAACAGTATGCTGACCCGAAAAAGGATCCGTACCCTGAAAGAACACCTGGCAAACTCGAAGATTCGCATTGCCGCGATATTCCGAGACGGAAAAGCGGTGGTCCCGGACGGCGCGGCCGTGATCGAGGAAGGTGACGAAATTTTCATCATGGCGCCCCGGAATGAAGTACGAAAGGTACTCAACGACCTGAAAAAACTGGAACCTCCGATGAAGCGGATTCTGATCGCGGGAGGTGGCCATATCGGCAAACGCCTGGCGCTGGCGCTGGAGAACGGTCACCAGGTCAAGATCATCGAACAAAACCCGGACCGTACCCGGAAAATTGCCAGCCAACTCGATAACACGCTGGTTCTTCAAGGCGACTGCACCGACGAGACGCTGTTAATCAGCGAATCCATCGACAAGACCGATCTTTTCTGTGCCCTTACCAATCATGACGGCAGCAATATCATTTCCGCGACCCTGGCCAAGCGCTTGGGCGCCCGCAAATCGATCTGCCTGATCAATCATGCAAGCTATGTAGACCTGTTGGAAGGAAGCGGAATCGATGTGTGGGTAGAACCCGAGCAGACCACCATCGGCAGCATCTTGAAACACGTGCGGCGCGGCGATGTGGTGCAAGTGAACTCCCTGTGCGGCGGGCGTGCGGAAGCGATCGAGGCGATCGCACACGGACCGGCCGGATCCTCCAGCGTGATCGGCCGGCAGGTCGACCAAATCAATCTCCCCTATGGAATCATCCTCGGCGCACTGGTCCGCGACAATGAGATGATGATGATCCATCACGATACGGTCTTCGAGGAAGGAGACCACGTGATCATGTTCGTGATGGACAAAAAGCTGGTCCGAAACGTGGAAAAAGTTTTCCAGCCAATTTAAAAAAAACTTTCGGATTCCGGCTCGTTGTCGGCTCACCAGCATTTCTGCCCGTATGCCAGACGGGGCAGGTCCGCGCGAAGCCCCATCGCGTAACGGTTGAAAAAATTCTTGATCGGATCGCTGCGGTTGATCAGATTCATGCCCAGAGACCGCAAGAAGCCGAATCCGGGCGGGGGCCGAACAAACAGACGATGCAAGCCATCCATGCCCATCAGCATCGCCAGGTTGTCGCCCTTGCGCCAGCGCTCGTATCTGCGCAGTGTATGGAAACCCGCGATCGGACGGCTTAGGTCGCGGGCCGCAATCACCGATTCGGCGAGCGCTGCGGCATCCAGGATTCCCATATTCGCGCCTTGTCCGGCCAAGGGGTGAACGGAGTGCGCGGCATCCCCGACCAGAACGACATTGCCGCGAAAATAACTCCGCGCATACTGGAGCCGCAGCGGAAAGGAGGCCCGTTTCGAAACCAATGCCAGTGAACCCAGTATCCCGCCGCTCGCAACCTCCAATTCGTTGACGAAGGTCCGTTCCGGCAGTTCCAAATAGCGTTGCGTGGTCTGTGAACTGGAGGTCCAGACAATCGAAGACATTCCGTTTCGAAGCGGCAGAAAGGCCAATGGCCCTTCCGCAAGAAACCGTTGATAGGCCGTTTCATGATGAGCGGTTTGGGTTTCGACCGTGGCGACCAAAGCGGTCTGCGCGTAGGACCAACCCTTGACTTCGATCGCGGCCATGGAACGAAGGGCCGAATGGGCGCCGTCCGCCGCGACCACCAGTTCGGCGAAAATGGTTTGCCCCTTGTCGAGCAACAATTCGCTACCGCCGGCAACCGGATGGATTCCGGCGACTCTCGCCGGACAAACGACCGACACATCGCGCAGTCCTTCCAGGATACTCCAAAGCGCCGCGACCGAAACCCGGTTTTCGACGATGAATCCGAGGATATCCTGCCCGACATCCGCTCCATCAAAATACAATTCGCCGCCACAAGCCGGATCCCATACTCTCATGTACCGGTAGGGCCCTGCGCCGCGCTCCATGATCCCAGCCCATGCGCCCAGTGTATCCAATATGATCCGGCTGGCCCTGGTCAAGGCCGAAACCCGGATATCGACCGTATTTTCGGGCCATTCACGCAAGGGCGGACGCTCTTCGAGCAATACCGTTCGAATCCCGGCTCGCGCGAGAATCAAGGCCAATGTCGCGCCGACCATTCCTCCGCCGACCACGGCCACTTCGAAACGTTCAGCCGGGCGGTTCATCCAGTCAGGCCAGTTCCGATACGAGGCAACCTGCCTC
Organism: Methylococcaceae bacterium; assembly: GCA_022616595.1. Lineage (GTDB taxonomy): Bacteria > Pseudomonadota > Gammaproteobacteria > Methylococcales > UBA1147 > UBA1147. The sequence goes on along the minus strand of JAKEEL010000041.1, from coordinate 3,295 downwards.
CGAGCCCCATCGCGTAGCGCGTGAATAAGTGCTTGCCCCAATAGCAGCGGTCCAGGCCGAGAAGCCCCAATCCGCGTGCTCCGATCAGGGGCAGCCATTCGTTCGAGAATATTCGCACGAGACCGTCGGTAAAGCGGATCAGGGTCTCATGATCCTTGGTCCGGGAAGCCGCATACGCATTCAGCAGGCGATTCCCGCCCGGATCGCGATCTTTTCCGAGATCATCCCGAATCCTCTCGGCCAACAGCGCGACATCCCGCATTCCGAGATTGAAACCCTGGCCCGCGACCGGATGCAATTGGTGAACCGTGTTGCCGACCAGCACGCTGCGCGGGCCGATCATCGCTTTTGCCCGTACCAGCTTCAAGGGAAACTGGACACGCTTGGATTCGAGTGTCAGTCTGCCCAGGCGAAAGCCGAAAGTATTCTGCAACCGCGTCAAAAAATCCTTGTCGTCCAGAGCCATGATTTGTTCGGCCGCGGCGCTGGTTTGAGTCCAGACCACGGAACAGCCGCGGTCGAGAGTCGGCAACATCGCCAAGGGACCGGTCGCCGTGAAGCGCTCGAATGCGGCTCCGGCAGGATCGATATCCGGTCTGACCTGCGTCACGATCGCGGTTTGATGATAATCGCGGGTCTCCTGGCCGATATTCAAAAAGCATCGTACCGAGGAATTTACGCCGTCCGCGCCGACCAGCAGCCGGGTCGAGAGAGTTAAATCGCTGGTTTCCTTGCGCAGGGTTAAAGAAATGGAATCGCGAGCGGGTTTAAAGCTCGTCAGTCTGGCCGGGCAAATCCGCTCGATATCGGAAATCTCGAGTGCCGAAGCAATCCTGTCCTCCAAAATTCGCGCGGCGATCACATAGCCCAGCGCCTCCACTCCTTCGGTTCGAGCCGACAACCGGGTCTTTCCGAAATGCCCCCGATCCGAAATATGGATATCCAGAATCGCGGCGCTATGCTGTTGCAGTTCATCCCAAAGCCCCAGGGACTTCAGATGACAAACCGTGCCGCAGGAAAGAGCCAGGGCGCGGTCGCCCGCGGGCAATGAGCGCCGTTGTTCATCGCTGAAGGCTTCCACGACGGCGATCCGGTAACCACTGCCTTGCAGCGCGAGCGCGAGGCTCCCTCCGGACAGTCCGCCGCCGATGATGACAATGTCGTAGTCGCCGGACATCGGATCAGGCCATCAATTCTTCGATCTCGGCAATGGTTTTCGGAACTCCCGAGGTCAGAACCTCGCAGCCGTCCTTGGTCACCAGAACATCATCCTCGATCCGGATGCCGATCCCGCGCCATTTTTTTTCGACATCGGTGCAATCGGCCGAAACATACAATCCGGGTTCGACGGTCAGCACCATGCCGGGTTCCAGCAATCTCCATCGTCCATCGACTTTGTAATTCCCGACGTCGTGCACATCCATTCCGAGCCAGTGCCCGGTCCGGTGCATGTAAAACTTCTTGTAGGCTTCGTTCTTGATCAAATTCGAAATCCGGCCCTTCAATAGCCCGAAATCGACGAGCCCGCGGGTCAGAACCTTGATCGCCGCATCGTGCGGATCATCCCAGTGATTTCCGGGCCGCACTTTGGCGATTGCCGCAAGCTGCGCGTCCAGGACCAATTGGTAAAGCAGCTTTTGCGCTTCGCTGAAACGCCCGGAGACCGGAAAAGTACGGGTAACATCGGAGGCATAATTCTGATTTTCCGCACCCGCATCGATCAACAGCAGATCACCATCCTGCAATTTGTCGCGGTTCTGCGTGTAGTGCAGCACACACGCGTTGCGTCCTCCGGCGACGATCGAAGGGTAAGCGGTCGACCGCATCCCGTTGTGCGTAAATTCATGCAGCAGCTCGGCCTCGATCTGGTGTTCATAGAGCCCGGCGCGCGCTGCCCGCATCGCACGAATATGGGCTTTTGCCGATACGTTCGCGGCCCTGCGCATCAATTTCAATTCGGCCGCGGTCTTGTAGAGTCTCATCTCGTGCAGCAGATTCTCGATGGCAACAAATTCCATCGGCGCCGAGATCCCGGATCGCACGCGCTGGCGCAATTGTTTCACCCATTCCAGGACCTGATGATCGAGTTCGCCATTGCGACCCATCGGATAAAATACGCGGGCCTTGTTTTCCATCAGTCCGGGCAGGATTTCATCCACATCATCGATCGGAAAGGCATCATCGGCTTCGTATAATTTTTTCGCGCCTTCAATCCCGGCGTGGTGCCCGGTCCAAAGCGCCATGGTTGCATCGAACTCACGGCAAAACAGAATATATTCCGCGGGACGACGTCCCGGAACGAAGACAGCCAAAGCCTTGGGTTCTTCGAATCCGGTCAGATAAACAAAATCACTGTCCTGTCGATAGGGATAATCCACATCGTTATTGCGTTTCGATACCGGAGCGCTCGCGATCAGCGCGATGTTGCCCGTCCCCACCATGCGCATGAATTCTTTGCGCCGGCGTCTGTATTCACTGTTGGCTATCGTCAATTTATGGGTCCTGAAGGAGAACAGTCATGGAATCCGCGCTTGTAGAAAAAATTGCCGATCATCGTCTGGCTGGACCTGGAAAAAATTATCCCTTATCCTAACATTGCCAAGGGGTCTACCAAAACAAGTTCGACACCATCTCGACCAGCCCTAAGACTTGCAAAATGAGCCAAGATACCGATCAGCAATTAAAAAATCTCGAAAAGAAAGTCGACCTTCTGGTGGATCTTTGCGAACAGCTCAAAATTGAAAACCGGTCATTGAAGGCGAAACAAAATGATCTGGTTCGCGACCGCGCTCGACTACTCGAAAAAACCGCATTGGCCAGGAGCCGGGTCGAAGCCATGATCACGCGCCTTAAAAGCATGGGGCAGGGGACATGAGGGATCCGATTACCCCGGTTAGTATCCAGGTGCTTGGTAAGGAGTACCGGATCGCCTGCGCGGACGAGGAGCGGGATGATCTACTGGAGTCCGCCCGCTACCTCGATCAAAAAATGCGCGAAATACGGGACACCGGCAGGGTAGTCGGCCTGGATCGCATCGCGGTCATGGCCGCCTTGAATATCGCGAATGAGTTGGCTCAGTCCAATCGAAAGAATAATGCATCTTCACGGGAACTTTGCGATCGGCTGGTCAGAATTCAGGAGAGAATCGGCGCCGTTCTGGACCCGAAAGCATCTGAATAGTGTTCATCCGGAAGCACCCGTCCATGGGCTGCTTCCTTGGCGGTACCGGAAAATGTGATTTTCCGGTACCTTGCATTTTCAATGACTTGAAGCCATTGAAAATGCCGGCTCATCC
>JAKEEL010000255.1 GCA_022616595.1 Methylococcaceae bacterium | reverse complement strand
GCCGAGTTGATTGCGTTGGCGATGTCCCACGCGAATTGTTTGCATGCTTCTGACGACAATGCCTGCTGGACGGCACTGAGAAACGGCTTTTTCATACCCGTCGATGACATTCGCGACCTGCTGCCGCCCGTCGCAGCCGAAATCGACGAAGAGAATGCATTCGACAATGAAACCAATTCCAGTCAGAAAGCAACACGGCCGGATTTGATTCATGTGTCCCTCGTGCCACGAAAAGGTCTGTTGTTTCGATTTAGCGAGGTGAAGTACCGGCGGCACCTGCGAATGGCTCGCAGCCCGGAGGTATTGCAGAGTATCAGACGGCAGGTGGAATCACTCCGGAGTCGATGGGAGGAATGGTATGGTTCCGAAGGCGTGTGTCCGTCATTTCGATCCGTACGACGGGCGAAATTGGCTCGCGTCCTTCGATTTTATGCGGACAAAGCGAGGCGCCACGCAGAAACCAGCACGGGACTGTCAGAAGAGGCTCATAAAGAATTGACCGCGGAAATAGACCGAATGATCGGGAAAGGGGGCGATTACTCGTTCGCATCGATCGAAAACCCCGATCGGGGCTGGGTGTTCTGTCCGGAGTATGCAGGCGGCCAACCCCTCGAAATCACTCCGTTTGGATGGGACACCAAGATATTCCTATTCGGCCCCGATGCGAACTTCCGGCGCGATGCCGGCGTACAACCGTTCGTCTCGACCGTGTCAGTGCCGCCCGCAGCAAATGGCTCTGGTCTCAGTGGCCGCGCAGTTGGAGGGGCTGATGAGAATGAAACCAATCACGACGACGGACGCAGTCAGGTATTAGTCAGAGAAGGATCGGGAGAAGTCAACTCGGATGGAGGTGGTGATTCTGCAAAGAATCGTCGGACGTCAGAATTAGAATCTACAGCCGGTGTGAAAGGAGTGAAAGAAGAGCGGCAGGATTCTGTACCAAGCATTTTACTTGGAACCAACATGCATTCGGGATCCAAAGTGTGCTGGCCACTGACGGTTCGCGGTAATCCGCATTTGCTTGTCGCAGGATTGCCAGGGATGGGGAAGACGACTTGCCTGCTGAATCTTTGTCGGCAAATGCTAGGACTCGGCATCCGGCCGATTGTGTTTTCGTACCATCAGGACATCGACGAAAAGCTGCGGCAATTGGTGGCATCGGTTCGTTTTATCGATTTCGACGGACTAGGCTTCAATCCGCTACAGGTCATCGATCGCGGCTCGCGTATGGCGCATCTCGATGTTGCCGGTGCGATGCGGGATATTTTTGTTGCAATTTTTCCGGAACTCGGTGACATCCAAGCTGAACGGATTCGCAAGGCGATAAAGCACAGTTTCATTGAGCACGGCTGGGATGACGCTTCGGCCGATCCGGTTCAGTTAACAGAGCCTGAATTCTCCCGATTCGTCGAAATTCTGCGTTCGGACACAAAACCGGATCGTGGGTTAAGAACACTGCTTTCACGATTGGAGGAACTGGAGGACTACGGGTTTTTCCAAAACGCAGAAAGTCAAGAGAGCCTTTGGGATACCGATCAGCCAGTTGTTCTTCGCATTCACTCAACACAGAACGATAACCTTCAGAAAGCGTTCGCGTCGCTGGTGTTTTACGGTCTTTATAAAGACATGTTCCGCCGTGGCATCCAGAACCGAATCACCCACGCCCTAATCTTTGACGAAGCGCACCGGGCGGCGCGGTTGCAGTTGATTCCAACGATGGCGAAGGAGTGTCGCAAGTACGGCGTCTCATTAGTACTCGCATCGCAAGAGGCCCGGGATTTTCACACTTCAATTTTTTCGGCAATTGCGAACTATCTCGTCTTTCGGTTGACTGAAGTAGACGCAAAGGCACTTGCACGTAACGTTTCCAGTTCGGATCAAGAACGAACGATGATCGACCGGATAAAGCAATTAGACCGGTTCCAAGCCTTCTATTGCAGCGAAGGTGTGAGGAAACCAGTACCAATACGTCTGCTACCTTAACATCTTTATATTGAGCATAATCACGATAAATGATGTATTCATTTGCAAGATAAATGAGGGTTGGTAAACGCGACCGGATTCGGAGGGGAGATTATTGAAGGGATTCTGGAGATTGGTGGTGAAAGAAAATCAGAATGGGATATTGTCGTCCGGATCGGCTTCGACATCGGGGGACAATAAGACTTTGATCAAACGCAAGGTCACTGTCTTCGCGATCAAAGTCAGCCCCGCGGCGTGAGCTTGGCGGCGGGCGTTAGCCGATACGGGTAACGGTACCTCGGTGTCAACCCGGCCTGACCGCAGAAATCGCTCCACCGCCGGCCATTGGTTGCCGTCTGCCCGCGGGCGAGAAAGGGCAATCCGCGCTGTTGCAACAGGGTAAATAGCCACACCGCGGGAAAGCCGCGATCCATGATGAGGAGATCATCGCTCGCAAGGTGCGGCAATAGCTGAGCCAACAACGCCCCTTCGGCGTCATCAAACCGGCCCAGGTGGTTTTAAGCTTCAGCTTGGAGGTGGTCGCGAACAACCCCAAGGCGCGCGCCAAGACATCGGGTTGGCCGGTGCTGTCGGATGGGACGCCGAATTCGGCCTGATTTTCCAGCCAGGGCGGCAAGCGTAAGGGGGTCGAGCCGGTGGTGACTAAGCGCAAACCGCGCCAGCTCGGTTCCGGCAGCAGCTCGGTGAGTAAGCCGGTGAGACTGTCGGTCAGTGCTTCGAAGGCTGTGGCCTTGAGCTTTTACCGGACCTGCGAGACCGCACTTTTCGTCACGGTTCGCAATGCAGTTCCGTCCAGAGTCGCAGAAAGATCGTCCAACAGGGTTTGTAAACTGCCTTTGAAGGCGCAGAGCAGAAACGAGACCAAGAGCGGAAAGGTGCGAACGCGTTGCCGGGTAATCGCTTTGTCGTGCGTACGATGGGCGGCAATAAAATCCGCGGAATGGAGAAGTTTTGACAAATGGACGAGGAGGCTGGCATGCGGGCTGCTAAGTTGGTTTCGTCAATTTATCCTTTTGTTTGCGTTGGTTACCGCGCATATTATACCATAATTCCCTTAACTTAATGGCATTGACCTCAAAGATCCGGCAGATAAGCCAGTGTATTACCGAAATGCCGGGATATCCGGTAGCCTATCGTTCTGAGTGTATTTTCAAACTGAAAGCGCCTTTGTTTCTCAAAATACTGGTGCTCGTATAGGAGGATGTCCGGTGCCATGGTCTCGAAATCGACTTGTTTCAAAATTTCGTAATCGTAACCCTCGGTGTCCACGAGCAGCAGGTCGATCTTCCTGATCTGGTGTTTTTCAAGCAAATGATGAAATGAAATACACTCGATTTTTTCCCGAACAATATAGCGCTCCAAGTCCGGGATCGCCCATTTGTGGGTCATTAAAACGTCCAGATCGAATGTACCGAGTCCGCTGCACCATTCAGGCAGGAAAGGGATATCTTCGTTGATCCGATAAAAATCACGGATTTCGCTGCGATCGGAAATCGCAATATTCTCAAAAACCAGGCGATCGATGGATTGGTAATTTTCTTTCAGCCGTTCAAAATAGATCCGAACCGGTTCCACCAGCACCCCGCGCCAGTTCGACTGCTGCACATAGGGATGAATCGGATCATAAATGACCCCGTCATTTGCACCGATCTGCACGAAAAACAACTCGTTCCGTTTTTCGACTGCCTGCTTCATAATATGATCGAGAGTTTTCCATCTTGGCATCCGACACAGGCGATCGAAACCCTTGATCAAAGTCATGCGGAGCCTGTACAAAGGAGCGGGAAATTGTTCCATGATGCTATTTTCTGTTACCCGGTGCTGAATGGTACCGTTGTGGTCGAGGTTCATGGGGCGACCCGCAGCGCGATCCGGACTCACAACCCGGAGCGCCGACACGCCATGAATGAACCGCAATTATCTGCGCATACCTCGGGAAAAACAAAGGAATCCCGGGAATCCGGAACGGCTGCAATCGACAAGATTGAAAAAGAGTCCTGATTTTCCTATGCTAGACCTCCACGATCGGCGAATACGGGAACCATTATGTCCAGCCAGCTCGGGAAGAAACTGATCGCCTATATCGGTACTTTTATGAGTGTTGTGATCGTCTCGATCGCGCTTTGGGTCATGTATCGCACGCTCCACTCGATCCGGCTATCGGATGTGATCGCAAGCCTTGAGCAACTGTCCTTCTCTTCGATATTGTTCGGTTTTGGGATCACCGCGCTGAGCTACTTGACCGTGACCGGTTACGACGTCGTCGCACTCAACCATATCAAACACCGGGTTCCCTACTCGCGCGCCGCGCTTTCGGCCTTCCTGGCGTCGACTTTCGGAAACAACATAGGATTTGCGATCTTGACCGGCACCTCGATCCGGTACCGGATCTACTCCCATGCCGGGCTATCGGCCCTGGACGTCGCGGGAGTCAGCTCGATGTGCGCGCTCACGACGGTTCTCGGTATGAGCGTTGTGTTCGCGATGTCTACGGTCCTGCAATCCGGCGACGTAACCAATACCGGGATACCGATTCCGATCGGTCTGCTGCAAGCCGCGGGAGTATTGCTGCTCCTTGCGATATCGGGCTACGTAATCATCTCGGCCTACAATCCCTTGACCCTTAGAACCGCCAACTGGTCGCTGAGCCTGCCCTCCGCAAAAACGACTTTATTGCAAATTCTGCTCGCGACCACCAACCTGAGCTTGGTCGCCACACTGATTTATGTCCTTCTTCCGGAAGAAACCAGCACCAGCTACATCACTTTCCTGAGTGTATTCGCACTGGCGGTGATCGCCGGAAGCGCCAGCAATGTGCCCGGCGGGATCGGTGTATTCGAATCGGTCATTCTGGTCGGACTTCCCGAAATTCCCCCAGCCGCCTTACTCGGCTCGATTTTACTGTTCCGCTGCATTTATTATCTGAGTCCTCTGGGAATCGCCGCGACTTTGCTCATTTATCACGAAGCGAGCCGGCAGAGAAAGCAGATCGAGGAACTTCACGAATCGGTTCTCGATGTGCTCGACGAAATCGGCCCGCATGTCATGGCCATCATCATCATGCTCGCCGGAGTCATTCTGCTATTCTCGGGTTCGATTCCCATCGGATTCGATCGTAATCTGTCGCCGGTTTGGGTTCCGCTGTTTCTGGTCGAAATTTCCCATCTGACCGGCGCCGCGGCAGGGATAGGGCTGCTACTTTTGGCGCGGGGGATTTCGCGGCGCCTTGCTTCCTCATTCGATCTGGCCGTGAATCTTTTGATCATCGGCATTGCGACCTCGCTCTTGAAGGGATTCGGCTATCGCGAAGCGATCGTGCTGGGATTGATTTTGGCCCTGCTTTGGCTTACACGGCCCGAATTTCACAGGAAAGCATCGCTGTTTGACGAAGGACTTCCGGCCGAATGGGTGTCGCTATTATCGATCATTCTCGCGGTTACGATCTGGCTGGGCCTGTTTTCGTTCAAGGGAATCCCGTACTCGCCTTCACTGTGGTGGACCTTTTCCTACGACAATGACTATTCTCGGTTTCTGCGTTCGTTGTTGGTGGTATTCGGAATCTGCGGGGCGGCAACCTATATCAATTTGTTAAGGCCGGATCCCGTTCCGGGCCTGCCGGAATCGGTCATTCTTCAAAAAATACGCAGAATTCTTGCTTCGGAATCCAGCCTCGGGGCCAATCTCGTTTTGCTCGGAGACAAACGTATTCTCTTCAATCCTTCCGAGACTGCCTTCATCATGTATCAAATTCAGAGCAAGAGCTGGGTCGTTCTCGGAGATCCGGTCGGACCGAAAGACCAACACCGCGACTTGATCTGGTCGTTTCGAGGGTTGTGCGATCGATACGGGGCTTGGCCGGTTTTTTATATGGTCGACGAAAGCGAACTGCCATTTTTTAACGAACTGGAACTTTCGATCGAAAGGATGGGCGACGAGGCGGTTTTACCCTTGGAAAACTTTTCGCTGGAGGGCCCGCTCCGAACCGAACTCGTGAGTGTTCACACGCGGGTAAAAAAGCTCGGTGCTCGTCTCGAGATCCTTGAAGGCGATGAACTGGATCGAATCATGCCGGAATTGCAGTCAGTCTCCGATAACTGGCTGAAGGTCAAAGAAATTGACGAAATGGGTTTTTCCAGAGGGTTTTTCGATAAATATTACGTCCGGAACTTCCCCTGTGCCCTAATCAGAATAAACAATCGGATCATCGCCTTTGCAATCATTTGGACGACTCCGAATCGGGAAGAAATAGGCCTGGACCTGATGCGATATCATGAAGACGCGCCCAAACCGGTCATGGATTTTCTAATCATCGAGACCATGCTGTGGGGGAAGAAAATGCAGTATCGGCGCTTCAGCCTTGGCATTGCGCCGCTCCCCGGTCTCAAGAATCACCCGCTAGCCCCGCTTTGGCATAGAGTCGGCGTTCTAATGTACCGGTCCGGAAGTACAACCGATACTATTGACGAAATCCGTCCGGACGAAGAAAAATATAATCCAGTATGGCGGCCGAAATACATCATAGCGCCGAGCGGCATCAGAACACCGCGGATCATCCGGGATATCAGCCGGCTGATTTCGCAGCGGAACGTTCACGTCCGGGCTGAATGATCCCGCAACGCTTGCAAGAAAGTTGCCTCCCTCGGGAGACTACGGTCATTTCCACGAATTGACCGGCGCCGGCAAGATTCGTTTCGTTTCGGGGTGATCCGCTCGGTCATCCTCGAGTAGCAGGACGAATTCTTTGAGAAATAGAATAATTTTGTTACATTGCATGCTGAATAATATTCAATAAAAGTATCGACAATGAAAAAAATAAAAATAGCGATCATCGGGGTGGGCAACTGTGCGAGTTCATTGATTCAAGGCATTCATTACTACAGGAACAAGGATCAGAGCACCGCCACCGGACTGATGCATTGGATCATCAATGGCTACACCCCTTCCGATATCGAAGTGGTCGCGGCTTTCGACATCGACAGGCGCAAGGTTGGGAAGGATGTATCCAAGGCCATATTCGCGAAGCCCAATTGTACCAAAGTGTTTTGCGAGGATATTCCGGATTCCGGAGTCATCGTGCAGATGGGAAGGGTTCTGGACAGTTTTTCGG
>JAKEEL010000254.1 GCA_022616595.1 Methylococcaceae bacterium | reverse complement strand
TTTCGGCCTGCCAGAGTTTTGCTCCATCCGCTTGGGATTACCGGCGCGTGGAACCGGAGGAGCCCGAACCCACCGTGAATCAGGCCGAAAGCCACCGGTTTTCAATCGATTCCGAGGTCCAAATGGTCGGACGTCCGATCACCCTGTATTCCCGACCCGGCGACACCCTGCCGGACATTGCGCGCCACTTCGGTCTCGGATACTCCGACATCACCGACGCCAATCCGGACATTGAACCCTGGGTGCCCCACGCAGGGAGCCGGATTACAATTCCTTTGCAGTTTATTCTTCCGGACTCACCGCGTAAAGGGATCGTCGTCAACCTTCCGAATATGCGCCTGTTCTATTACCCGAAATCCGGAAAAAAAGAAACCTTCGAAGTCATTACCTACCCGATCGGAGTCGGACGCGAAGGCTGGTCAACGCCCACGGGGAAGGCCCATATCACAGCGAAACAGGCGAACCCGACCTGGACGGTACCGGCCTCGATCCTGCGCGAGCACCGCGAGAACGGAGACCCGCTGCCCAGGGTGGTCAAAGCCGGGCCCGACAACCCCTTGGGCCTGTACGCACTGCGCTTGAGTTTCCCGAGCTACCTGATTCATGGCACGAACAAGCCCTACGGGGTCGGGATGCGGATCAGTCACGGTTGCATGCGGCTTTATCCCGAAAACATCGAGCCTCTTTTCGAGCATGTCTCGGTGGGCACGCCGGTCAGAATCGTCAAACAACCTTACCTGATCGCCTGGCATCGGAACATGTTGTATCTCGAGGCCCACCGGCCCTTGGAAAGCGACGCCAAGTCCCTGGCGAAATTCAAGAAAAATTTGCTCAGGAAGCTTTCCGCGGAAGCCCGGAAAACCGCGACCCCGATTGATTACGACAAGGTCGAGCGCGTGCTGGAGCAAGCCAACGGAATTCCGACCCCGATCTTGAAACACAGCCGGCCCCTGGACCAGATCCTGGCCGACGCCGATATCATTCGACATCCACCCCGTTTTTACGGGACTCCGGACGTTCCGCCGATCCGAAGCGGCGATTGGACAGCCACTGCGGGAACTTTCCAGGTCCGATCCGAAGCCGAAACGCTGGCCCGGATGTTTGTCCATCAGGGTCCTTCGATCCCTTCCAGAGTGCAGGAATCGGCACGCGGTTTTCAGGTAATCCTCGGGCCTTTCAATGACCGCGAGGAGGCCGACCTGACCAAAAAAAGGATTTATCGGGAATTCGAGATCGACGTCACGCTGATCGAACCCACGATTTAGTATTCGAGACACCCGATTCGGCAGTATATTCCGGTGTTTTGTTATTGCGTCTTCCGGGACTCGCGACTAGAATCATCAACCGAGTAGCAGAATCATTTCGCGATCGTCACGCCGTCCAGCGGGTGTAGTTCAATGGTAGAACTTTAGCTTCCCAAGCTAATAACGTGGGTTCGATTCCCATCACCCGCTCCATGCATATTTCGATCGTGTCGCACCGTCCAATCTCTCAAACGCTGACCGCGTCCTGGTTCAAGGCCGCGGCGTGACGGGAACAGAGCGTTGCAAATGGCCGGGAAACGATCCCCTGTATATCGCCTATCACGATCGCGAGTGGGGAGTGCCGGAGTTTGACGATCAGGCCTTGTTTGCGAAACTGATCCTCGATGGTGCCCAGGCCGGACTGAGTTGGATCACCATCCTGCGCAAGCGCGAGGCTTACTATCAAGCCTTCGACCATTTCGATGCCGAGAAGATTGCGCGCTATGACGAGCGCCATATCGAAGCACTCATGCAGAATTCCGGGATCGTCCGCAACGAGCTGAAAATTCGCTCGGTTGTAAAAAATGCGCGGGGATTCCTGAAAATAGTCGAAGAGTTCGGTTCTTTCAGCGACTTTTTGTGGCAGTTCGTCGACGCCAAGCCGATCGTGAACCATTGGCATCGCGAATCGGACATCCCGGCCCTGTCCGAACAGTCCAGAGCGATGAGCAAGATGCTGAAACGGCATGGATTTTCATTTGTGGGTCCGACAATACTCTATGCCTTCATGCAGGCGGTCGGCATGGTCAACGATCATGTCGTCGCTTGCTTTCGCCATGAAGAATGCAGAATGCTGATGCAGCCCTCTGAATAACACGGGGCATCCTCCAAGCTTCGGGGTGAAGCCGAACGGGTCTCCGTAATCCCGATGCCATACCGATTTGGCAGGAAAAGCGGGATTTTCGTCATTGCACGGGTGCTGCCGGACAGGCAAAGTTGAATCCTGTACCGTGTGATCCATTTCACATTTTATTCGTGAATTTTTCACAAAAAAATTCTCGCTTGGCAGCGTTAACGTTGTTGAGTGTGTTACCCATTGGTAACCGGTTGATGCATCGACTGGTTTACAGCCATGAACTTTCCGCACGAGGGACGCTCCGCCGCGCCGTCCGCAACCGGATCCCATGAAAAGCAAGACCCGCAACCGCAATCGCCAGAACATCGGCTATACCGTAGGGATCATGGCAGGCTGCGCGTGCCTTATTCTTCTGTTACTACCGAACCAGGAGCGGCTTCATGTTCGCGGTCCGATGAATTCGGGCCATGAGAATTTCAAGTGCAAATCCTGCCACAAATCGGCACCCGGCACGGTCCGCCAGCAGATCCAGGCATCTTTGAACTATTGGCTCGGCAGGCGCGCGACTCCGGTCGATTTCGGGCATCGGGACGTAACGAACGACATCTGCCTGACCTGTCACGAGCGCCCCGAAGATCGGCACCCGGTTTACCGCTTTCTCGAACCCCGCTTCAGCAAGGCCCGTGAAAAGCTCCACCCGGAGTTCTGCATTTCCTGCCACCTGGAACATCAGGGCAGGCGCGTGACCCTGAAGGAAACGACTTACTGTGCCGCCTGCCACGAAGAAACCAGGCTCAAGAAGGACCCGATCAATGTTTCCCACGCGCGCTTGATCGAATCCGATCGCTGGGAGACCTGCCTCGGCTGTCACGATTTTCACGGCAACCATATCATGAATACCAAGACGATCGTGGAAGACAGTTGGGAGCCCGAAAAGATCCGTGCCTATTTCGAGGGCGGTTGTTCGCCCTATCCGGAAACGCTGCGCCAGAAAGCGAAGAAAGAGGAGGACATCGATGTCTAGCAAGACTTTCATCATCACGTGCTTGATCCTGATCGCCCTCAACATTTATCTATTCGTGAGCGCCCCGCCGCCGCTCGTGGAAGCGAAACCTGCAGGTGCCACCGTTTCCATCGAACGGGTCTTTACGATGGTCGAGGCGGAGAATGATGCGGTGCGCGCCTTGTGGACTCAGGAGATCGTCGGAACCGGGAAAAAGGCCGGGCTTAAATTCAACGAAGATTGGCGCGAACCGGGCATTGACGCAGGCCCTTTGCCCGCGCTTTTCCTGCGCGAGACCGCGATGAGTCTCGAAAAAAACCCGGTGAGGCTGAGTTTATTCCTGGGCTCGGACTATCCGATCAACAAGGCCAATCGCTTCGGGGGAATACAGATCGAGAAGTTCCGCCTCCTGAAACTGAGCCGCGAACCGCAATTCTTCTTCGCCCGGGATACCGGTCTGTACACCGCCATGTACACCGACGAGGCGACCGTCGAACCTTGTGTCGAATGCCATAACGAGCATAAACAGAGCCCCAAGAATGACTGGAGAATCCACGATGTGATGGGGGCGACCACCTGGATGTATCCGTCCCAGCAGGTGACCTTCGACGAGTTGATGAAAATCATAACGGCATTGCGGCAGGGATTCCGCGATGCGTATGCCGCCTATCTGAAAAAAGTGGGGACATTCGCCGATCCACCGCCGATCGGCGAGAAGTGGCCGCGCGAGGGCTATTTTCTACCCGCCGCCGACATTTTCATGGCCGAGATCACGCGCCGCACCTCCGCGCCAACCTTGGCCGCTCTTGCAAAAGCGGTCCAGCCGAGCGCGGCTACGGAACTCGTGATCCCGGCCTTTGTTCCCGATCCCAAATCGCAACCGGTTCAAACAATCGCGTTCCCGCCTTCGCAAGTCTCGGCAGCCGATACCGTTGCGCCAAGCCGTTAGTTACGCGACCGTACACCGGAGGATGTGCCGAGGCACGCTGCCGAAGGGACTGCGTTTGGAGGTAGAATATTGAACCGGTCTTCGGCCGGGAACAGAATCCGGGGCTATACCGTACTCGGCCTGTTGCTTTTGGCCGCCTATCTTGTGCAGGACATCTTCGCCCTCAAATGGCCCTGGCTCGCCGGAATGCAGACCGATGAAAACTTCAAGCGGCTGACCGGATTCCTGTTGGCGGGTTACATCCTGCACCAATGGTCGCTGTCCTTGGATCGAATGAAAGGACCGGGCTCCGAAACCAAACTGTCCAGACACATGGCTTGGGGTGCATGGGCTCCGCTGGTTTTCTACATCCATTCCCACCAAATCGGATATGCCTATCTCTTTCTGTTAAGCAGCGTTTTTCTCGCCAACGTGACCATCGGCTTGCTGAATCATGAAGTTGTCGGCATCCATAAGAAATGGTATCTGGTCGGCTGGATGGTCGCGCATGTCAGCTTGTCCGTCATGCTCGTTCTGTTGGCCGGTTACCACGGGTTCATGGCGTTTTATTATCAGTGATCGAGTGCCCTGTTGCCATACCTGGCGGGGTCCCCCTTGGCGATTTCACGAGCAAGTATTCCTCAAGCGAACTGGCGCAGCCATTACTTCAGCTGCGCGTTTTTTCGGCAAGGATTTCCGCGGCATTCTCACCCGGCCTGGACCACGATTTTTTCCTGACTCCCGGCGATCGGTTTGCCAGGGTGGATGTACAATTCCTGGCGTTCCGGCTTCGAGATCGTCCTCGTTTTCGGCGGTTTCATCGCATATCGGACGAGTTGCTGATGATCCGCGAACTGGCGGTCTGGATTGTATACTTTGCTGAAATTCCAGATCATGCGGATGAAATTGGTCTGGCCGCGCAGCAAGAGCGACAGCGAAAGCCATGCGACATCCCGGATCGCGGCGACGCCCAGATGCTTTTTATTCAGGATGTTCTGGGTCTTGACCAGTTCTTCATAAAATTTCTTCAACGGCAGCTTGGTGGGCAACACCGCATGCTGCACGTCGAA
>JAKEEL010000253.1 GCA_022616595.1 Methylococcaceae bacterium | reverse complement strand
ATCATACTCAGGACATGGCTATAGTGTATAAAATTTGCTGCAGTTGTTCAAATATGTTGATCTATCGAATGCTGCCGGTATCGAGTCGATCCAGTCAATTACGGGACGGCTCGTTCCCGTCAAAGAGTTCTGTATTGCGGTCTGCAGTGATAAAGAGGATGCCGATTAGGGGAATAGGAGATCAAATATCTGTCGTTATCCGCAAACGTGATCTACAATAAGTCGCTGTTCGAGTCATCGGCGCAAATGCCAGGCGCGCGGGTTCGGAGAAAGTGCCAATCATCTTTATCGGGTCAAATTGTTTCGGAGCGGCTTCGCAAGCGGGTTTGCGATTTCAAACCTGTTCGGGTCGGCGTAGATTCGAATGCTTTCTACTTCTGTCGTTGCTGTGGAAGTGCAGGCGACATTCAAAGGCGGCAGGGATGAACTTCAACAGTGAATTTCCGGGGCCCTGCGGCTCCGGCCGTATCTTGAGACGGCGTACGAGGTACGATCCGATCGGTCTCGTCGCGGATTATCCATGAAGACAGTCCGCAGTTCACTCGCGTATTCGGTAGCGGGCAATTATGCCGCCCTCGTTTTGCAGTTGGTCGGCACGGTTATCATTGCACGCATACTCACTCCGGAAGAGACGGGTGTTTTTGCCGTGGCGGCGGTTTTTGCGGCCTTGGCGAGCACCTTTCGTGATTTCGGTGTCGGCGAGTTCCTGATACAGGAACGAGAACTCTCGGATGACACGATACGTGCTTCGCTCTTGGTGAATATCACGGTCTCCTGGATGATGGCGGTGCTCCTTTTTTGCCTCGCACCGGCAGCGGCTTCGTTCTATCGATCGCCGGGCGTGTCCGATGTGATGCGCGTGCAATCAGTCAATTTCCTGCTGATTCCGTTCGGCGCGGTCACGATGGCGTGGTTTCGTCGTGAGATGAACTTCAAGCCGATCTTTATCATCGGACTGCTTGCGAATATCGCTTCGACCGTTGTAGGAATTGTGCTTGCGCTAAAAGACTTCGGATTCATGAGCCTCGCCTGGGCCTCGCTCGCGGGTGTGGTGGTCACGGTCGGAACGTCGGTATGCATGCGTCCCGGGGGTTTTCCGCGATGGCCTGGCTTCAAAGGTGTAAGGCGGGTTGTACAGTTCGGAAAATTCGCAAGCGGAATCTACATTTTCGGGCAAATCGGCAGGGGAGCACCGGAGATGATTATAGGCCGGGCACAGAACATGGCCGATGTCGGCATGTTCAACCGAGCGTATGGAATTGTCGAGATTTTCAACCGGGTTATCGTCCGGTCCATCCTTCCGGTATGCCTTCCCTACTTCGCCAAAGAAGCGCGTGAAGAGGGCACACCACGGCGCGCACTGCTGACTACGATATCCTACCTGACGGTCATCGGTTGGCCATGCCTGGCTTTCCTTGGTGTTGCGGCCTATTCCGCGATACGCCTCATGTACGGGCCGCAGTGGATGGAGGCCGTGCCATTTGCGAAGATTCTTTGCGCGGCCACGGCGATCGAGTTGATCTTCTATCCTGCTACGGAAGCGATGCTGGCGCTCGGCAGAGCGCGAGAGGGCAACCAATTGCAGATTGTTATCCAAAGTGCACGCATCATTGGCTTGCTGGCCACCCTGCGCTTCGGGCTGGCGGGTGCTTGCTGGGGTCTGTTGGGTGCCTCGGTGTTCGGTACACTGGTTTCTTATCTTTATCTTACTCGAACAGTCAGCGTGTCATTGCTGGACGTGGTCGGGGCGTTGTGGCCCAGTCTTCAATTGACTCTCGTCGTCGTCATCCCGCTGCTCGCTCTGGTAAACTGGATGCCGATCGACGAGTCCAATTACCTTCCGATCGGAGCGGGCGGCGCAGTTTTTTGTGGTGTGCTCTGGATCGGAGTGCTGCGTTTCCTTTCACATCCGCTCTGGTCGGAGATCAAGCAGGCGGCCGGAACCTCCCGCAGAACGGTTCTTGCGCTGATCGGACGGGGCGGATGAGTGTTCCGTATCGGCTGGATGCGGTTTCGTAAAATTTCACCGGGTCTTTTCGAACGCAAGGACGATTGCAGGGCGGTCGACAGGGGCAATTCACACGGCCGCTGGTACCATCCGAACTTCGAAATACGCTCCTTCATTGATACAATAGGCGTTCTCCAAACTCGATACCCCGTTGATTGACGGGAAGGTTGATTTCGGGGTTTCCGCAATACAACAAGAACGAGGACAACATGCCAATCTGGAAACGAATTCTGGTATCAAGCGGTGTCGCTTTGGCCGTATTCGGGCTGCTTTACATAGCCTTCTACTTTGTTTTTTTGGATTTGATCGTCGATCTCTGGTGGTTCCGCTCCCTCGAATTTGAACGCTATTTCTGGCTGCGCCTGCTCTACCGCTATTTTATTTCCGGCGGCGTCACCCTGGGGTTTTTTCTGGTATTTTTTCTGAATTTCTGGGTCGCCTCGAATTTTCTGGGGCTCAGTAACTCGGATGCAGGAATGGACGCCGGTAAAAGGAGAACTCTTGTCCAGAAATTCAAAAGCGGTGCCCTGGATGTGTATTGCGTCTTATCCTTGATTCTGGCGGTGATTATCGCGCTCCCTTTCTATCACCAATGGGAAGCCGCATTATTGTATTTCTTTGCGCCGGGCACAGGAATCGAGGATCCATTCTATCGATACGATGTCAGCTTTCATTTGTTTTCCGTTCCGATTTATGGCTTGATCCAGAAAGAACTGTTGACTGTATTCTTGATCCTTTTGGGAGCGGTCGCTTTTCTGTATTGGCTGGAACACCAGATGCTCGCCGAAGGCGATGAGCCATACCCCCGGGGCGTGAAGATTCATTTGACCTGCCTGGTGCTCGCGGTTTGTCTCTTGGTCGGCTGGGGATTTATGTTACAGCGTTTTGGCCTGTTGTACGTGGACAGTCATGAGCCGGTATTTTTTGGACCCGGTTATATCGAAATCAAGTACCACCTGCCCTTGATCTGGACCGCCGCGTTGACGTTTCTCGGCGCGGCGTTTTCCGCGATCGTATTGATCCATAGCCAGGGACAGACCGGGAAATGGCCCTTGATCGGTTTCCTGACTCTGTTTTTGGCGGCACTCGGCCTCCGGCAGGTTGAGTTCATTCCCGATCTGATCACCAAGTTCATCGTGCGGCCGAATCCGGTTGAAACCGAGCAGAGCTATATGCAGAACAATATCGATGCAACTCTATCGGCTTACAAGCTCGAGAACGTAAAAACGCTGGATTACGAGGTTTCTCGCGCTCCGGAAACGGACCTCGGGCGATGGATCAACCACGAACATCTGCATAACATCCCGGTATGGGATCGTGAACTCTTGGATGACGTTTACAACCAACTTCAGGGAATTCGTTCCTATTACAAGTTTTCCGATGTCGATGAAGACCGCTATCTGATCAATGGCCGACTCCAGCAGGTCAATTTGAGCGCGCGGGAGATGAATATCGACAAACTGCCGAAGGAAGCGCAGAACTGGGAGAACAAATACCTCCGATACACTCACGGCTACGCGGCGGTCGTGACGCCGGCTGCGCAAGACGGCGGGCAGCCGATCAAATGGTATCTGCGCGATCTCAATCTTGTGTCGGATTTCGGGTTCAAAGTCGAGAAACCGGATATTTTTTACGGTTTGGAAAAATATGAATACGCGATCGTGCCGAACGGACTCGATTCTGTCGCGATTTCCGGTACTGTCCCGGCTTCCCGTGACGAGTACGCGGGAACCGGGGGAATACCGATCCCGTCGTTATTCAGGAAGCTTTTATTCGCGGTTTACTTCCGGGACGAAAAAATATTTTTTTCGACCAACATCAATCAAAAAAGCCGTATGCTCATCCGGCGCAACGTCCGGGATCGGCTGGCAACCCTGACGCCCTATCTGGCCCTGGATAATGACCCCTATCTGGTCGTGACCGAGAAAAACCTGTTCTGGATCCAGGACGCGTATACCGTATCCGACAAGTATCCGGTCTCGAAACCGCTCGATGTCAAGTTTCCGACGGTTTCCGGCGAGGTCTCCGCGCGCATCAATTATATCCGCAATTCGGTCAAAATCGTCGTGAATGCCTACAATGGAGCCGTCGATTATTACATTGTCGATCCGAGCGATCCGATCGTCGGTGCATACCGCAGCGCTTATCCGGGATTTTTCAAGTCGCTCGCGGACATGCCGGATGAACTGAAAACTCATCTTCGTTACCCGCGGGATCTGTTCCATCACCAGTTACGGATTTATTCCAAGTATCATCAACGCGCCCCCGCGTTGTTCTATCAGCAGGCGGAAACCTGGGATTTTCCGGAGGTTCGAACCAAGCGCATGATGCCGTATTTCCTGACCACCGAAATCGAAGGCTGTCCCGAGCTTGAAAAGTTTATTCTGGTCGAACCGATGACCCCGATCCGCCGGAATAACCTCAGCGTATTGGCGATCGCGGGTTCGCTCGATTTTGAGAACTGCGGAGTCGCCTATTCGGCTGCCATCGCGGTGTACAAATTTCGAAAGGACATTCAAGTGGACGGCCCCGCTCAAATCAGTGCCCTGATCGATCAGGATCCCGTGATTCGGGAGCAAATCACTTTGTGGGATCAGCACGGCTCTGTCGTCACGCTCGGCCGGATGGTGATCATGCCCCTGGGCGGTTCGGTGTTGTACATTCAGCCGGTTTATCTGAGTTCGATCCATACCCGAATTCCGGAGCTGACGCGGGTCATCGTTTCAATGGGAAATCAGGTGGTCATGGAAAAATCGCTCGAAGAGGCATTCCGGGGACTGGAAAAAAAGCTCAGGGAAGGTCGCATGCTTCCGTCGGTTCTGAGTCCCGAAGCGGCGGCGATGGAAGGACCTGAGAATTCCGCGGCCATTACATCTCCGGAAAAGGCGGAGACAAAGCCAGCCGCGGGGAAAATTCAATGAACCCGATTGTCCGTGACCGGTGTTCGGTTTCTAAGCTGTCAACCCGAAGCAGAAACGTCCCCTT
>JAKEEL010000252.1 GCA_022616595.1 Methylococcaceae bacterium | reverse complement strand
CAATCCGACGGCATCAAGTGTTCGGCGTTATTATACTCATGGACGGTACGCGCGTTCCAGATAAAATTTTGTTTCCTTGCGACAGAACTACGATGACCGGCGGCGCTTACGTCCAGGTCGAAATGCGGAAAATCCCGCTCAAGTCCTGCCTCCGCGACAAGCAGATCGTTTGTCCTGGAATCAAAACCACAAAGTGGTCTGCACATAAAAATAATCCGCGTCGTCGTGATCCACCGGCGCACGCGGTGCATTCTTGGCGAAATCGCCCTTGAACAAATGCGCCCAGCCGGTCTCCAGTGCGAGCAATTTCGGAATTGCGTTCCAAATCATCTGTGCCTCGAGCTGTTGGCCGATGAAGCTGCCGGATCGCCCAGTCGGATCCCGCAAATCCGAGCCCACCCAGGTATCGCGTTTCTCCGCAAGCCAGTATGCCCGGTGGGCGATCATGGCGCTCAAATCGGCCATGGGCTTAACCAGCAAGCGGACACCCGGCGTATTGATATTGGAACGTGCGAAGGCGCCCCAAATGCTGGTCGGGCCGTATTCGAAGCGCCGAGCGCCGAACAGGGTGTCGAAGCGGCCGTTCTTGCCATCGTTGGGGTCCGCGTCGCCGCTCGCGTAGTCGTATTGCAATAGGAGTCGCGGAGACCAAGGGTAGTCGAAAGTATAGCCGAGCGCGACATGGCCGAAATAGGAAAATTGATCGAGGGTAGTCCGATTGCTTGCGGCGGTCGTGGTCCGCGAGGTACCGGTCTGCAATGCGGATTCCAGCTCAAAATCGAATTCGCTGGTTTCCGGTTCCCGAAACCAGCGAATCCCGGGAGTCGATAAATTCCGGTTCGCGGTCTGGATGTTCGGACCGTCATCCTCGCTCAACTGATAAAAGTAGACTTCGACGATGCTGTCGAGTGGCAATTCCTGTACGCTCAGGAAAGAGCCCGCAAAGATCGTGTCGAAATTTTCTTCATCGAATTGGACGATGCCGTCGCGGATCGATTGCGGGTCGGTCGGCAGACGGGTGACCGGCAACACGACGAAATTCCACCACTGCCAATGCTTTCCTTCGTTCAGAATAAAATTGATCCCATCGAAGTTGTTGATGGTATTGCGCATGGCATTGCGCGCGACGAGCCGGCGACTGCCGATATTGAGGGTCTGACGGCCGAATTTTATTTCAGCGCCCAACCCCGAATCCAGAAAATCTTTGCTTTGCCAGGCCAGATAGGCCTGCAACATCGCCACTTCATTGACCAGCGTATTGTTTACCGGTGTATTCGACGTCGGATTGTCGATCCGTGAATCGGCGAATTCCCCGCCGACTCGGAACTGTTCGTAGGTTGCTTCAAGAAAGACCAAGGTCCTGAACGCGAATACCTGATCCCCGCCGCGCGTGTTTGCGCGAAATGAATTCGATATTCCCTCATAGCGCGTGCGCTGCTCCACCGAAAATTTCAACCATTTCGGAAGCCCGGCCGCGTCATGCAGGGTCCACGGACTCTTGGATTTTTCTTGCGCGTGCAGCCCCGCGCAGCCGAGAAGCAAGACCAGCACAAAAAAGCAGTTCGTTTTCTGGCTCAATGGATTTCTCCTCCCAAATTGCATCGGATTGATTCTTATTATGTTCTTATATGCATATTTGTTATTTACAAATATGTTGGTATATCATTACAGCATAATTGATTGGCCATTCAAATATGTAAAAAGAAACATAATAAAAGCCATGCAGAGCATTCTCGAATCGTTTAAGATGGCCATCAATCTGATGCTGGACTTGAACCCGCTACTGCTCGAAATCGTGGGATTGTCCCTGGGTGTAAGTCTGACGGCGGTCTTACTGGCTTCCGTGTGCGGATTTTTTGCCGGTGCGCTGCTCGCGCTGTGCTCCTTCCCGGGGCGCCAGGCGATTCTGGTCATCCTGAATGCCTTCATGGGCTTGCCGCCGGTGGCGGTCGGATTGACGGTCTACCTGCTCTTGTCGCGGGCCGGTCCGCTGGGCGATTGGGGATTGCTGTTTACGCCTGGAGCGATGATTTTCGCGCAATGGATTCTGGTCACCCCGTTGATCGCGGCGTTGAGCCGGCAGGTGATCGAGGATCTGAACGTTGAGTACCGCGAATTGCTCTGGTCTTTGGGCGCGAACCGTCTTGGAATGCTGTTGACCCTGCTGTGGGAGGGACGCTTGAGTCTGACGACCGTGATGTTGGCGGGATTCGGACGCGCCGTCGCGGAAGTCGGCGCGGTGCTGATCGTCGGCGGCAACATCGTCCATCATACGCGCGTCATGACGACCTCGATCGTGTTGGAAACCGCGAAGGGCAATCTGAGCCAGGCCCTGGCGCTCGGCATCATCCTGATCGTGATCGCATGCCTGATCAACGCGGTCATTTCCATTTCAAAGAATTATGCGGAACGCGCTTCGGCTTGAACCGCTCAACCCTGCGGTTGTGAAGCCGGCAAAGGTGAAACCCGGTTCGGAAAATTCGATCCTGCCGTTACGCGTCGAAGGTCTTGGTTTGATTCTAAACGGCCGATTGCTGCTCGATGACATCACCTTCCGCCTCGAAATTGGACCGATTTCGGTGATTCTGGGCGCCAACGGCGCGGGTAAGACACTGTTGTTGAAAACCTGTCACGGCTTGTTGCGCCCCTCTTGCGGCACGCTTTCCTGGCGCGAAGATAATCGGAATCGGCTGCGAAAATGCCAGGCGATGGTTTTCCAGCGCTCGGTACTACTCAAGCGCTCCGTCGCGGCCAATATCGATTACGCTTTGAAATTGCGCGGATATCCCGAAAAAGAACGGCTGGACCGGATCGATCGATGCCTTAATCTGTCCGGTCTGCACCCGCTGCGCGACCGGCATGCACGAACTCTGTCGGGCGGAGAGCAACAAAAACTTGCGCTGGCCCGGGCCTGGGCCGTGCGGCCCGAAGTCCTGTTCATGGACGAGCCAACTGCGAATATCGATCCGCCGGCAACCGCGGCGATCGAGCAGATGATCCGGAATTTTGCGCAGGAGGGTGTAAAAATCGTGATGACCACACACGACTTGCATCAAGCCAGGCGTTTGGCCGATGAAGTCCTTTTTTTGCATCGCGGGCGGCTCTTGGAACAGGCAGCGGCCGAGAGATTTTTCGAGCGTCCCGCCACCCGCGCGGCCGACGCATTTATTCACGGTGAACTGCCTGCCGGGTCGCCGTTTTTCACCAATGAGGAGTGTGTATGAATAATATCCATAAAATACGAATGTTCCTGGGCGCGCTGTTCCTGTGTCTCATGATCCCGGTGTGCGCCGCGCAACAATTCATCACTCTGGCATCGACGACATCGACCCAGGCGTCCGGATTTTTTGATTATTACCTCCCGATTTTCCAAAATAAAACCGGCGTCGAAGTGCGGGTGGTTGCCGTCGGAACCGGGCAAGCGCTGAAACTGGGTGAAAACGGCGACGCCGATGTGCTGCTGGTGCATGACAAGGTTGGCGAACTGAAATTCATAGAAGAAGGCTTCGGCGTGGACCGGCGCGAAGTCATGTTCAATGATTTCGTGCTGATCGGTCCGGAAGCCGACCCGGCCAAGATCACAGGGTTGAAAGATGCGGTCGGCGCATTTCAACGCATCGCGGAGAGCAAATCCGAATTCGTGTCCAGGGGCGATGACAGCGGAACCCATCGTCTCGAACTCCGTTTGTGGAAGGAAGCGAACATCGATCCGCACGGCGACGGCGTGACCTGGTATAAGGAAGCCGGGGCCGGCATGGGCGCGGTATTGAATATGCTGGCCGCGGGCGGCAATGCCTATACGATCTCCGACCGGGCCACCTGGATTGCCTTCGAGAACCGGAAAGGTTTGGCGCTCCTGGATGAAGGCGATCCACGGTTGTTCAACCAGTACGCCCTGATCCTGGTCAACCCTGAAAAGCACCCGCACGTGAAAAAGGAGCAGGCGCTGATGTTCATGGATTGGATGACATCGCCCGAAGGTCAAAAGGCGATCGGCGAATTCAAATTGCGCGATCAAGTCTTGTTTACGCCCAATGCCGGGGCGAATCAATAGCATTACCGATCGCTGCGCGTCAGGATATCTCCGGTCCAATGGATATTCACTTCGATTTGCGCTGGTATTACGGAAACGACCGCTCCGAAGAGATGACCGCCGAACTGTTCCGGCTGCTCCACGCGATTCAGGAGAACGGCTCGTTGCGCGCGGCCGCGGCCGAGTGCGCGGTGTCGTATCGCCACGCCTGGGGACTGCTGCAGAAGTGGCAGGAATTGACCGGCCACCCGCTGGTCCTGCTCGAACGCGGCAAAGGCGCGATCCTGACCCTGCTCGGCGAGAAATTGATCCGCGAACAGAAACGCATTGTGGCCGCATTGGAGCCGAATTTCTCAAGCCTGGCCTCGGAACTCGCGACCGAATTGAACGCCCTGGTCAAGACCGAAAGCCAAACCGCCCTGCATATTTGCGCGAGCCACGGGCTGGCTGTTGCGATGCTCCGCGAGCTTGCCAAGACGCGCTTCCGGCTGGCGCTGGATCTGCAATTCCATGGCAGCCTGGACAGTTTGCAGCTTTTGAAAAGCGGCCGCTGCGACATGGCCGGATTTCATCTTCCGGAAGGCACCGCGGGTGCGCGCTTTCTGCCGCGCATCCGCCGTTTTCTGAATCCCGGGACCGATCGATTGGTCTATGCGGTGCGCAGACGGCAAGGGCTGATGACGGCCGCGGGAAACCCGTATGCGATCCAGAATCTGTCCGATCTGGCCCGGAAACCGGTGCGTTTCATCAACCGGCAGAAAAATTCCGGCACGCGAACGACCTTCGACTTTTTGATCGAGGATGCCGGGATCGATCCCGATCGAATCCAAGGCTATCACACCGAGGAATTCACGCATCTGGCGGTCGCCGCGCTGGTCGCAAGCGGTGCTTCGGACTGTGCTTTCGGCATCGAGGAGGCCGCCCGGCAATTCAATCTGAATTTTATCCCCTTCAACTGGGAAACCTACTGGTTCGTGGTTGCCAACGATAAACTGCGGTTGCCGTCCGTGGCCGCTTTTTTAAGCTTGCTGCGCAGCCCCGAGTTTCAAGAGAAAGTCGCCGAACTTTCCGGTCATGAAGCCTTGCGAGCCGGGACGCTGGTAAGGCCCGATGCCGACTTGCAAGCATTGCTGATGTGAACTCGAATCGGGTCCTCCGGTCCGGCGTTCGCTGGTTTCCGGAGCGTTACCAGGTACGCACTCTGCACTTTCTCGCACAATCACGTGCTTTTTTGGTCCTGGCAGGCGTTCCGGTGACAAGATTTGAGAGTCAAGCACAGATCGGATTAGAATGAATCCAGTTTAAGACATTGAGATCTGAACATGGGGTTGGTGTTACGGGATAAGAACTATCACACGTATTCCGATTATTTGGCCTGGCCGGAGAATGTCCGCTACGAATTGATCGACGGTGCCGCTTACCTTATGGCACCTGCACCTGAGCTCGATCATCAGGAAATTGCCGGGGAAATATTCTTTCAACTCCGACAAGCCCTGGAAGGCAAACCTTGCCGTGCCTTCGTGGCTCCGCTCGATGTGCGCTTGCCCAAGGCGGACGAATCGGATGAGCGGATCGATACCGTGGTGCAGCCGGACATCCTGGTGGTCTGCGATCCCGCCAAGCTGGATCGACGCGGTGTGCGCGGCGCACCGGATTTTATCGTCGAAGTGTTGTCGCCCGCGACGGCCGGTCATGATTTCCTGCTGAAACGGCGAACCTACGAGCGTGCCGGGGTCGCCGAATACTGGCTGGTGCACCCGACCGACCGCCTGCTGACCTGCTACCGCCGGGTGGAAGGCCGGTACGGCGAGCCCGCGATGCAGGAACTGACCGGTACGACCCAAGTGAGTGTGTTGCCAGGCGTGGTGATCGCCTGGGACGAACTGGTCCAACGCCTGACGAAACCCGCCTAGCATCGAATCAGCACCGGTTACGGGGCTGCCGATAATCGGTCGCGACTCCGGCCGATGTCGCGGCCGCATTACGAGACAGGCGCTGTCAAACAAACAATGACGTGGATACTTGGCGATGGGAGTCGACCGGAACGGAAACGCAAGCCTCTTCAATCGACGGCAAGAATCACTTCCGAAGCCTTGATCACCACCCAGGCCTCCATGCCTTCCTGGAGGCCGAGATCGTCGATGGCATCGAGCGTGACGGTCGAAGTGACGGTGTTGCCGCCGCCGATATCCAGCGACACCTGGGCTGTAACGACTCCCTTCTTGATATGACTGACCCTTCCTTTGAGTTTATTGCGTGCGCTCACTTTCATGACTGCCTCCTGACTGACCGATCTGGTTTGAAGCAACCGTTCGCCTCCGCGTCGCGACCCGGTTGCAAAAGCCGCCCACGTAGCCTGGAACGGCCCCGGCTTGGGCCAGTCTATCACTTTACTTCGCCGCCGGCACCACGTGCCGTTCTATCATCAAACGACTAATCCCCATAAACCCTTCAACCAGGTTCCATGCTAATCTGGCGGGATTTTCATTGCGTCGAATGGGCTTCTTTCCTAGTGAGAAGTCTAAAGTTGGCAAAGTACGCACTTTGCATCATTTGGCTCAGATGTTCTGAACGTCCAGATCGTGAAAGTCCAGTAATTTGTTTGTCAGGCTGTGTAATTGTCACGCGGGTCCGGGAGCGGCATGCGGATCTTCCACAGCCGGCCCCCTTCGAGCAGCGCGAAGGCCTGGCCCTTGGGCAGCGCCATGACATCGGCGGGACTCAGGAGCGGGGTTTCGGTGACGCTCAGCCGGTCCTCGTTGGTCGAGGTGAAGTGGTGCCCGGTTCCGGGGCCGTCGGCGTCGCTGACGCCGGAGACCTGCATCAGGGAGTGGATCTGCACCGTTTCCAGTTGGTGGTCGGTCAACATCTCGGCGGTCGCCAGTTCCTTGATCCGGAGCATGATCAGGGTGTTGAAATTGCCCGCGACCTGGCCGGCCTTGGCGCGGTTCCCGATTCTTGCCTCGACGTCCGACCAGGTCTGCGTGTAGGCCGTGACCTGGAAACCCGCGCCGCCCGCCTTGTCGGACAGCGCGTCGAGGTCGATGTAGACGATCCCCTGCGGCGGACCACGTTTATCCAGTCGAAGATCGGGCGGGCGTCGTTCGTATCGGCGTAATCCGGTGCGATCAGGTCCGCGGTGGGTCCGGAGATCAGTTTTTCCATGAGTGGCAGGAGGCTCGCGACGATCTTGTCGAAATAGGTCTTGTCGTATTCGAAGGCCGAGCGCAGGCCGTCCGCGATCGGATCGTAGAAGCCCTCCTCCTTGATGTACTGCACCAGGGCGACGATTTCGGGGGGCCGGCCGCGCAGCGCCAGCGGCAGGTTGCGGTCGT
>JAKEEL010000251.1 GCA_022616595.1 Methylococcaceae bacterium | reverse complement strand
TTCGGAAATCTCGGACAACAGGCTCGAAAGTTTCAAATCACCGTCGAAGAGCCGCTTCAATCGTTCTCGCAGCATCCGGTTCGCGGCATGGATTACTTCGGAATACGGCAAGGTCGGCGCGGTGTCCGGCGTATTCCATACAAGCAGTCCACGGCTCTTCAGGACAGCCGCAAAACTGTCCGAAACCGGCGTCAAAACACTCGGAGGTACCAGGTGGAAGACCATGCTCGCGAAAATAATATCGACGCTTCCGGCCGGGAAAAGGTCGCTGAGCATGCGCACCTTGGCGCTGGAAGGATCTTTCAGGGAATGAAACGACACGAACGGAAATCGCCCCAGTAATTCGAATGCCTTGGCGAACCAGCCGGATGGAAAATCACAAAGCGCGAGCCTGAAATCCACTCCGGAATTTTCGAACTGCCGCAGCAGTCCTTTTTCTTCGAGACCTTTGATCAATTCAAGGGTTGCGAATCCGGTTCCGGCTCCGTAGTCAACCACGGTGATCGCCTTGTCCGGCCGAGCATCGGCAAGGCGGTTTTCAATCGCGCCGAGCAGTTCCGCAACCAGCAAGCCGGTCGGATAACAACACCAGCGGCGCGGCAGACCGACGTCGCCCTGTTGGTACAACAGTTCATGCAAAGCGTTGCCGTCGTCCAAGTCCTCGCTGCCGTCGGGTTTCCATTCGGAGTCGCTCCGAAACACCGAATCTGCCGCGCGACCGGGTACAAGCGCAAAATCTTCTTCGGTCTTGAAGTGATTCAGACTGATTGCCACGAAGGGCAAACGCGAGGGATACAGCATCTGCCGGTAAATCACGGCGCGCAGGCCGGCCCGTTCCGCTTGCCGGATAAAGGCTTCGAAGTCGACCGGGTATTGGTTCGAATAACCGTGATAAGTATCGAACGCGGTTGCATGAGTCTTGCCGAGCATGGTCGAGGCGATTTCGGGCTTGACGTCATGGGCTTCCAAAATAATCAACCCGTGTTTGCGGATATGGGGCACCCATTTTCCGAGATGCTCGCAAAGACTCTGTTCCAGATCGCGGTTCGGGATTGGATTGCCTTCTTCGTCCGCATAGGCCCCCGTGGACAGCGGTGTGAATCGCACCGACGGGTCTTCGGGTTTTTTGTAGGGCCGATTGTGATCGATGAATGCCCGGACGTGCAGACCGTCGGCGATATCGATGCCCCGTTCGCGAAGTGCCGCCGCGAACTGCTGCGGGTCTCCGACATCGCCGAACAGCACGCGATGGGGTACCCCGGCTTCGGCAAGCTTGCGCTGCACGACTTCACGAGCCTTGAGGTTGTAATCCGCGCCGATCATCAACAGCGGATAGCGGTCCAGGCAGGCTCCGCGCACGGTGCGGTTTTTTACGGTCCGGTAAATTCTCTTTAACCATTCCCCGTCCCCGCATCCCATGTCGGCGACAAATTTCGGCTGTCCTTCGAGCGGAAGGCGGTTGAACAGCTCGATGATTAGTTTATCGGAGTCCTCGAAATAACGCCGGTGGGCCACTCCGCTTGCGAGTACGTTGATGATCCGGTCGACGTGCTGTTCTTCGAGTCCGGGCCGCACATGGGTCACGTTTTTCGAGTGGTTGAAAATCAGGCCCGAAAGATTGCGGAACATCGGCGCATAAGACCAGGTCAGCCCATAATGCAAGGAAAAGTCTCGGGCCAGTTTTCCGAGTTCGGTAAATACCCGGACCGACCCCTGCCGCCTCAGCCAGCCGAAGTGCTCCAGCAATTCCAAGCCCTTATCGAGAGGAACCCCGGAGCCGGAGGACTTGTTCGGAGGCACCTGATCCTCGTCCAGCAATCCGTGCATTTTGGCCTCGATCATCAGGGGCCCGAGCAACAGCCCGTCCAGGTGATGGCCGATCATTGCGAAGATTTCCGATTCCAAGGGGTTTCCGGGGTTTTCCGGAAGAGCCCAGTGATTCATGCAATCCTGGACGAGTTGGTAAAAAGTCTCCAAGCCCTCGCGGTGGTTCGATCCGGCTCCGAACAGAAGGTGTTCGAACCGAACGCCGGAATACATGAATCCGGCGACCTTCACATAGCGATCGAAGACTCGTGATGCGATCAACCCGGCCGGCGTTACCTCGTATTCCAAACGATCGCTTGCAGGCTCCCCCCGGCGTTTCACCCAGCCTTGCAGCGCCAGACAACGCAAAGCCACATGCAGATAACCTGCGTTAACCGACAAGCCTTCGCGGGAAAGCCGGTCGATCAAATCCTTCAGGGACAATTTTCGTTCCCGGAACAGGTGCTGCAAAACACCGCCCTGGCTGAGAGCCGATACCGTCGCGCCGAGCACGATCCCGTCATGATGAAGAAATAGATTCCTCAGCAATTCCGCCGACATCCTGGAGATGCTGGGTCCGGCCCCGGGACTCGCGGCGGCGCTTTCCGGAATGATTTTCATGAATTAGTATCCTGTCGTAACGATCCAGCAACCCGCCATGCCGGCCATGGAATTATCCCGTATGCGCTCGATTGATCCGGAAAGGCTTCCGATCGACGAGAGTCGCTCCGGTTGTTCGCGAGACTTTGGCTTGATAGTATTATTGTCGCATTTGCCCGAGGGCAAGTCACTTGCGGACAAAAAATGCGGTTATCGATTTCCGGCAGCAGCGCCATTCAAGATTTCTGAACAGCCCATACCACGGAACAAGCCGCTCCGTGCGGGGATTCCTCAAACCCTCGATTCCAATTCCGAATTGAATGATCAACCGTTTCATTGTCTATCTGTTCATCGTGCTCGCGAGCGCCGCTTCGGGCGCTGGATTCTGGCATTTTTCCCACCCAAACGGCCGTCCCGTTGCGCTCGGCAGAGCGGTTCCCGATTTTGCATTGCTCGATCAGAGCGGAAAATTTCACCAACTCTCGGATTACAGGGATCGCAAGGCGATTGTACTGTATAGCCATGACCCGGATTGTCCGTCCGGGAAGCAGGGCATGGCCGCGCTGGAGTCGCTGCGGCAACAGTTCGGCCCCGATTCGACCGCCATTCTTGCGATCGAACACACGACCGGAAAATCCGAATCGAAGTCCGCGCGTAGCGATCTTCCGGTTCTGCTGGATGATGGCCAGTTGGTCGCGGAAAGTCTGGGGATCGTGCGCAGCGGGGAAGCCCTGGTCGTGGATTCGTCAAACTGGACGCTTCGCTACCGCGGTCCGATCGACGACCGAAACGACTACGAATCCGAAAATCCGCAAATTTCGAAATATTACCTGGAAGATGCCATAAACGCGGTGTTGAACGGCAACACGATCGAAATCGCCGAAAGGGCCGGCATCGGTTGTCCCATCGATTTCGGAACAAGCAACGATTCCGACTCGATCTCGTATCGCGACTCGATCGCCCCGATATTCCAGCAGCGTTGCCTGAGTTGCCATCAAAAAGGCGGGATCGGGCCTTGGGCAATGGACGGCCACGCCATGGTGAAGGCTTGGACGGCCAGAATTCGCGAGGTGATTCTGCTGAAGCAGATGCCGCCTTGGCATGCCGATCCCGCGGTCGGAGAATTTGCACACAGTCTGGCGCTCGAAACCCGGGAGAAAAAAGCGCTGATTCGCTGGATCGACGCCGGCGCGCCGCGCGGCGAAGGTCAGGACCCGCTTCAGAGCGAAACGCCCGCAGGGCCCGCGGCCTGGCCTCTGGGTGAGCCGGATATCGTGCTCAAGGTCCCGACTTTTGAGATTCCCGCAAAAGGCATTCTGGCTTGGCAATACATCAAGCTGCCGGTACCCGTCGGGAAGGACACCTGGGTTCGCGCGGTTCATATGAAACCCAGCAATCGCGAGGCGACCCACCATGTTTTTGCCTTTATCGAATACCCGAAGGAACGCAAGCAGGAAGAACCGAAATGGGCAGAAGGCGCCAACGGCTTTTTCGCGGCCTATGTACCGGGTGCTCCGGTGCTTCCTTTCCCGGATGATTCGGGTCGTCTGTTACCCAAGGATTCGAAAATCATTTTTCAACGCCATTACCTGACATTGGGCTACCCGACCGAGGATAATCTGGAATTGGGACTGTATTTGTACGAAGATCCGCCGTCCATGGAATACAAAATGGCCACCGCGATCAATCTGGGCATCCGGATTCCGCCCCGCGCAGCCGCGCATCGGGAGTCGGCCACGGTCGTGTTTCCCGAAAATGGCAACCTGCAGGCGATCTATCCGCATATGCACTACCGCGGCAGCAGCATACGCCTCAGCGCGGCCTATCCGGACGGCCGAGAGGAAGCGCTGCTTTCGGTTCCCGATTACCATTTTCAATGGCAGACTTCCTACCAATTGGCAGATCCGAAACCGATGCCCGCGGGCACCAGGATTCGGGCCGATGCCGAGTTCGATAACTCGGCAAAAAACCCGCTGAATCCGGACCCGGATCGAGAGGTCCGCTGGGGACAATTGAGCGAGAATGAAATGCTGGTGGCCTATCTGATGTATACCACGCCGCGCAAGCCTCCGAACCTCGCCGGTACAACGACCCGCCAGCCGGTACTGGCTGGTCGAGGCAGCCTGCAGGAAGCCGGGATCGAGTAAAAAGGAGGCGCTGTTTTTTCGTCTAGTACAACGTTCCGTTAATAATAATGTACCAGCTCGGGCCTTTTGCATCGGCGACCGTAATCAAGAAAAGATACAGCGCCAAGGCATCCGAGCCACAACGGCCGATGATTTCATCGTGGACCAGGCGCTGATCGACCAGGCGCCAAACTGGCGTGGAATCCGGCGGACCCATGCCAAGCGCACTCAGATGGCTCTGGAGTAATCCGTCAAAGTAGAATTAACAAACTGGTTGGAATGTTGACATCGCCGAGTTTAACATAGCATCCTATGCGGGAACCCATTCAAAACCTCCATGCCCTGAATCCGCCCGGGTTCCGTGCGGAATCGATATCGATACCGGCCCCCTGGTATCTTCGCCGGGAATTCCTTGTTTTTATAATTGTATTTCTGCTGGTTTCAATATCCGGACTGGTTTACTGTTTCAGCCGGGCACCGGTCTTTCGAAGCAGCGCCTCGTTGGCCCTGCACGGAGACACCGAAAGTAACCGTTACTGGGCGACTCCGACCGACACCGCTTCGAATCAGCCTCCAGCCTCCGAACACCAGCATATCGCGGTGCAAAGCAGGATTCTGACAGATCCATACCTTTTGCAGAGAGTGTGGAGCACCATTCAAAAAGACGCAGCAATCCCGTCCGATTCGATTCGGAATTTCGATACCCTGCGGAACATGCTATCGGTTGTGAATCTGCCGAATACCAGCCTTGTGGAACTCCGTGCCGAGGGAAGCCTTCCTGAAATTCTACCGATTCTGGTCGAACTCTGGATTGAAACGTATCGATCGATCCGTTCCGCCAATGTCGGCCAATCAACCTCCTTCACCAACGCGGCACTGACAGACCAACTGGAGACTCTGAAGAATGAGATCGACCAGAAGCGCAGGGACATCGAAGCATTCCGGAAAAGCCATGGAATCATGTCCGAGGTTCGCGATGAAAACCCGGCCCTGACCAAACTTACCGGACTGAACCAGGCACTGAATCAAGCCAATGACGAGGCGGTCAAAACCAAATCCAGACTCGAATCGGTTCAGGAATCGATTGCACGCGGGGAACCGGTCTTTCTGGAAAACAGCAACAATTCTGAAAGTCTTGCGGAGCTTGAAAAGAGCGCCCAGGTCCTGCGCGAGCAAATGGCCAAACTGGAACAGCAGTATACTCCGGATTACATTCAACTCGTACCGGATCTCAAAGCGATTCCGGAGCAGCTTCGAGCCGTGGAAGCCAAGATTGCAACTTTCGGAAAAATCGATCAGGAGCGGGTGCTGTCCGTCGCCCGGCAAGATGAACGCGCGGCCGATCAAAAGGCTCGAAGCCTGCAGCAACAGCTTGACGAATACAAGCAAACCGCAAGTGAATTCACGGCCCGCTTTTCGGTATACCAGGAACAACAAGTCGCGCTGCGGAATCTCGAGGAACATTACCGGGCGACCGAAGACAAAATACTCCGGACCGAGGTCCAGCAGCATCAGAAATATCCGGATATCGAGGTCGTCAACAAGGCGTTTCTGCCGCAGCAACCGATCGGACCGGATTATTTCCGCGATGCAGGGATCACAGTCGCAGCATCGTTGGTTCTGGGTTTACTCGGCGTCTGGATTTCCAATATCCTGGTACCCAAGAGCGTACCGACTCCACCTGCGATTACCCTGACCGGCATCCACCTGTATCCGGACGCCAACGCTGCCGTTTTGCCGGCGCCTCTACCTGCGCCGCAATTGA
>JAKEEL010000040.1 GCA_022616595.1 Methylococcaceae bacterium | reverse complement strand
GGCAATTCCCGCGACATGAATCTTGCGTTCGAGGCCGCCGAGGCCGCGAACAGAGAGGGTGAAAACTGGATATTGGGGCTCGCCGCCTTTCCCGACCCGCGTGCTTGTAACTCGGGTGTCTGTATGGTTTGGAATGCGGAAGCCGGGGCCACGGCGTTGTATACCGCCACGGGAGCTGTTTTTTATACGGATCCGGCGCTTTGGGTAAACGCCAGGGGTTCGAGTTTCAGCAGTCTGGAAGGCGTCAATACCCCACCGAAATTCGTAATCGAGTTTAGCGAACACCGGCGGGATAGCCAGAATCTGGGGCAGCAACAGGACCTTGAGAATAGCCGGAGTGTTTACAAGGTGACTGCGAAAGGGACCGGTGGAACGGATGCCGCGGAGGCTTTTGTTCAAACCGATTTTGCGAGGCGCTTTTAACCGGTTCCGGGGCGAGGCTGAACTGAAGGCAGGTCGGTATGAAACATCATTCCAAAATTTTCTGTTTCGTGGCATCGGCCCTGGGTTCCGGATTGTTGATGGTTTCCGTGCAGCTCGGAGCCGTTCCATTGAGTCTGAGTCAAGTTCCGTTGGTACTCGGAGGCAGCGTCGACCCGAATATCATGTTCCTTTTGGACGATTCAGGTTCGATGCAGTGGGAAATCATGCCTGACAGCATGACAATCGCGCATTTTGTCTATCCCGCGAGGAACGGGACTTATGGCGGTCCTAGCGATACGAATATCGTTACGAGTTTTGACCAGGACAGTTTGCTGAATGCATTGAGCCGTTCTTCGTTCAATAACGTGTTGTATTACGACCGTGGTGTCAGGTATCTACCCTGGGTCCGTTCGGATGGTTCGCTCTTCCCCGATGCACCAATCGGCTGCGCGCCTCATAATCCCTATGATCCGGTGCAAGGTTGTCGGGATTTTACGACGGCCAATACCGAGTTTGCCGATTGGATCGAGCCGACTGGCGTCATAAACAGCACCGTCAAGACCTATTGGCCGGCTGTCTACTGGTTTTATAACGGGGGGAATCCCCAGGTTCTTGGCAATTACAGTTACGTCCAAATCCGGCCGGCAACCACCCAATACGTGGGTGGTCCGGGCAGAACCGATTGCGTGGCCCTGGCCCCGCCGTTTTGCAGTTACGCCGAAGAGGTCCAGAATTTTGCCAACTGGTATACGTATTACCGATCGCGCATACTGGCGGCACGGGCCGGTGCCGGGCGAGCTTTTGGCGCCCAGGGAAGCCGGCTCAGAGTCGGCTTTGCCTCGATCAATCAAGGCAGTGCAACGATCGACGGGGTCACCAGTCCGGGTGCCTTGGTGCTCGGCGTGCGCCCGTTTTCAGGCACCGATCGGGACGCGTTTTTCGACAGGCTATACGGTCAACCGATCCCTGTCGCCCAGACACCCTTGCGCCGGGCGCTCGACGATATCGGTCAGTATTTCGAACGCTCCGATAATTTAGGCCCTTGGGGAGCGATCCCCGGAACGAATGACACCTCGGCACATCTGAGTTGCCGTCAATGCTACAACGTGATTATGACCGATGGATATTGGAATGGCGCGAATGCGCCAACTCCCGGAGCCCAGTTGAACGTCGATGATCAAACCGGGCCTTCGATCACCCACCCGACGAATGCCGCATTGAATTTTCAATATTCGCCCGTTCCGCCGTTCAGGGACGATTATGCCAATACGCTCGCGGACGTCGCGATGTACTATTGGAATCGCGATTTAAGGACCGATCTGAGCAACACGGTTCCGACCAGCGTGGCCGACCCCGCTTATTGGCAACATCTGGTCAATTTTACGGCCGGCCTCGGGGTTGCCGGTTCCCTGAACCCCGCAACGGATCTGCCTGCATTGACCGCGGGTAGCTTGGCTTGGCCCGATCCGCTGGCCGCTCAAGCCAATAAAATCGATGACTTATGGCATACGGCCGTGAACAGCCGGGGAGAGTTTTTCACTGCGAGCAACTCGGCTCAGTTTTCGAATTCCCTGTCGAACATTCTCAATAAGATATCTGCCCGAATGAATGCCTCGGCTTTTTTAAGCCTCAGCTCGGGTGCGGCCGCCGCTAATGATCTTTTCTATCTGGCGGAATTCAACAGTATCGATTGGTCGGGGCGTTTGCGGGCGTTTCCGATCAACATGAATGGCTCCCTGGGCTCCGCGGTTTGGGATTCGGCCGTGGCGATCACCGCACAGAATTTCAATACGGGTCGTGAGATCGTTACCTTCGATCCGGTTTCACGCGCCGGAATACCGTTTCGATTTACCAATTTGAACACGAGTCAACAATCCGCGCTCAATACCGATCCGGTGTCGCTGTCGCCTGACGCGTTCGGATCCCAGCGGCTTGATTATCTGCGCGGAGATTTTTCCGGGGAACAGCGCAACGGTGGAAGTTTCCGTAATCGCGCAACCAATCTCGGCGACATCGCGAATTCCAACCCGGTATTTGTCGGACGTGCAAACAATATTTTTCCGGATGTCTGGGACGATCTGACTATAGTAGGAGATAGCCCGCCTGAAAGCTCCGTGCCGTTCAGCGGATTTCGTTCCGCAATCGCAACAAGACAACAGATCGTGTACTTCGGAGCCAATGACGGAGGACTGCATGGAGTCGATGCGGGATCTTTCGACGCGGTATCCCAGTCCTTCGACAACGGGTCCGGGCAGGAAGAACTCGCGTATATCCCTGCAGTTCTGATTGAACAACTAAACCACTTGACCGATGTGAATTATACCCACCGTTATTATGTCGACGCATCCCCGACTGTTGGCGACGCATTTTACGGCGGGGATTGGCATACGGTGCTCGGCGGGGGGCTCGGCGGAGGCGGGCAGGCAATTTTCGCGTTGGACATTACCGATCCGGCAAATTTTGATGAAAGCAACGCCGCCAGCTTGGTTTTGTGGGAGTTCAGCGACGCGAATGATCCCGATCTCGGCAACACGTACGGTCAACCCGTGAATATCGTCCGACTGCACAGCGGGCAATGGGCCGCAATTTTCGGGAACGGATACAACAATACGGCGCCTGACGCCAACGTGAGTGCCACGGGTAATGCGGTTCTGTTTATCGTCGAAATCGCAACAGGAAACGTGATCCGGAAAATCGATACCGCTCAGGGAATGGCACAGGATCCGAGCGGCCAAAGCCGGCCGAACGGTCTCAGCGTACCGGCCCCGGTGGATGTGGACGGCGATTTGATTGTCGATTATGTTTACGCAGGCGACCTGTTTGGAAATCTTTGGAAGTTCGATTTGAATAACGTGAATCCCGCGAGTTGGAGCGTCGGATTCGGCGGTGCCCCTTTCTTTATCGCCAGGGATTCCAATGGCGCGGTGCAGCCCATTACGGTTCGTCCGGTGGTCGGTGAGGCTCCGCAGTCCGCACAGGTCGCTACTCCGCCGATCAAGAGTTCGATCGTATACTTCGGCAGCGGAAAATATTTCGAGGTCGGGGACAGCGCGGCAGTCGGGCAACCGACCCAGGCGTTTTATGCGGTGTTGGACAAGCAACTGCCTTCGGGTGATATGGATTTCAGCGCACCCGCATTCAACCCGAGTCATTTGCTGGAACAGACCATCGATAACGAAATTCTCGCCAGTGATCCGGGTAATCCATTCGGATTGGATCTTCGGGTAACCAGTGATAACGATCTGGTCTGGCATACCTGCGCCGGACTGCCGTCCACCTCAAGCGGATGTACTACGGACTCGAACGGCAATCCGGTCCCGGATTATCTTGGCTGGCGAATCGAGCTGCAATTACAGGGGGCGCCGAGTAACAACGGCGAGCGGGTCGTTTCGGACCCGGTTCTCAGGCCGGACCGAGTTATTTTTACGACCTTGATTCCGAATTCGGATGCCTGTGCATTCGGGGGAACCGGATGGCTGATGGAGTTGGATGCTTTCAGCGGCGGCCGGCTTACGGTACAGGCTTTCGATCTGAATCGAGACGGCGGGTTTGATCTTGCCGACCGGATCGCCGTACCGGGTGGTGCAGGGCAAAGCGTATCCGTCAATGTAAGCGGGAAAAGATCCACGGTGGGTACCGTGTCCACACCGGTTATCGTGGGCACCGGCGATTCGTCATCGGAACTTCTGTTGCAAACCGGATCGAGTGGAGCGATCGAGTCCACTTTGGGCAGTACTGCCGGTCTGGGTCGGCTGGATTGGATGGAGCTTCCCTAGCCGGGCCGATCGCCGGAATTACGTTATTCTGACAGGTTCAGGCTGTCATTCATAGAGGAGGTCCTTGATGCAATGCTTCGTGCAGAAAGTTATCATGATCTGGTGCGGATTGGTGGCGGCAATCGGGATGGTTCAGGGTCAAAGCATCGTAGCGCCCCTGACCTTCGAATTGTCAGGGACCGTTCAGGAGATTTCTCCGGATCGAAGCCAAATCAATATCGATGGCCTTGTATTGAATATCGGCGGCGGCGCCGTGGTTCACAACCTGGTCAATTCGAATCCCGTGGCGCCACTTAAAGCGGGATCGGAAGTAGGCTATGTTACCAACCAGTTACCCGGTGGGACGGTCGAGATCGTAGAGCTTTGGGTGTTGTCTTCTCCATGATCGGGAAGGTTCGGCGAGACTCGAAAAAAGGATTTTCTCTGATCGAATTGCTGGTGGTGATTGTCATCGTCAGTATTCTGGCGGGCATCGGTTACCCGTCCTATCAGAACAGCATTCGGCGTTCGCGGCGCGCGCTCGCGCAGGCCGATTTGCTGGCCTTCGCGAATGCGATGGAGCGTCGCTTCAGCTTGGTGAATACCTATCAAGGTGCGGCGGCCGGCGGAGCGAATACAGGAATTCCGGACCCCGCGATTTTTCAAAGTACTTCACCGACTACCGGGGGCGATGCTTATTATAATCTGAGTATCGCGCAGGCCCCCGACCCGGTACACTACACCTTGCAGGCGGTTCCGATTCCGTCCACCAGCCAGGCCAGTGACGGGACCCTGACACTGGACGAAGCCGGGGTCCGGACCTGGAACGGACAGCCCGGTTGGGATCAATAATCGCTACAGCAACAATTTGCAGCCGACGATAAAAATAAATACCGCGAACAGTCTTTTCAATCGAGTTGTCGGCAGGCTGTGAGTCAACCTCGCCCCCAAGGGAGCGAATACTATGCTGCTCAGGGCGATTCCAATAAACGCGGGCCCGTAAATATAGCCGAGACTCCAAGCCGGCCGGTCCGGGATGTTCCAGCCCAGAATAACGTATCCGATCGATCCCGCGACAGCGATCGGGAAACCGCAGGCGCTCGAGATCGCGACCGCATTCCGGATCGGCTGCCGGCATTTCATGAGGAAGGGCACGGTCAGAGTGCCTCCTCCAATTCCGAGCAACGAGGAAAGCGCACCGATCCCGGCGCCTGCGAGAGCCCCCAACCCGTTTCCAAGAATCCAACTCTGCTTGGCGGGTTTGATCTGGAAACCGATTTGCCAGGAAACGAGTATCAGGAACACGCCAAAAACCATTTTCAGAACCCTGGTTTCCAACTGTTGCGCGATCACGGTCCCGATCAGGGAGCCGGCCAGAATGGCCGGAGCAAGCTTCAGGACAATATCCCATTTGACAGCCCCGTGCTTGTGATGTGTATTCACCGAAGAGATCGAGGTGGGGATGATCGTGGCCAGTGAGGTCGCAATGGCCGCCAGCATCACAAGATTGCTCGTCATACCTTGACTGGAGTAGATCCAGGATAGAAAAGGGACCAGAATAATTCCGCCGCCAATCCCGAACAGCCCTGCGAACAAACCCGCGGCGGCACCCAGTATCAGATAAAGCATGAAGTACACGGACACGCCGATGAAGTCCCCGCTATAGTAAAATATTTACCGAGCACCGATGGGAGTGCGCGGCAAGGAGCGCGCTATTATTGCGTTCAACGGGCCGGAAACGCAAAGGTTTTGCACGGCGGACGTTCCCGACAAACGGCGATTTTCAAAGAACTCGGGTCAAGCCACCAAAACGATCCTTGATTATTCTCAGATGATGCAGACTTTTCTCGTTGGAGGCGCGGTACGCGATGAATTGCTCGGTTTACCGGTAAAGGAACGCGACTGGGTGATTGTCGGTGAAACTCCGGAAGCCTTGGTGCGCAAGGGTTTCAAACCGGTCGGCAGGGAATTTCCGGTCTATCTCCATCCTGTAACACACGAGGAATACGCACTGGCGCGGACGGAAAGGAAGATCGCGCCGGGTTATCGGGGATTCCGTATACAAACCTCGCCGGATATTACGCTCGAGGAGGATTTATTGCGCAGGGATCTGACCATCAATGCCATTGCACGCGATGCCGATGGCCGAATTGTTGATCCTTGCAATGGCCGCAGGGATATTGAATTGCGATTGCTGCGCCACGTTTCCGATGCGTTTCGCGAAGATCCGGTGCGGATCCTGCGGGTCGCCCGCTTTGCCGCGCGTTATGCTCATCTGGGATTCAAGGTCGCACAGGAAACCGAGGTTCTCATGAAATCCATGGTCGAAGCGGGCGAGGTCGACGCATTGGTCTCCGAGCGGGTTTGGTCGGAATTCGCGCGCGCGCTCGCCGAGCAGACTCCGGTTGCATGTATCACCGTATTGCGGGGATGCGGTGCGTTCGAACGCCTGTTTCCGGAACTTGAGGGGCTTTTCGGGCATTCAACGGGGCATGATGGAGGTATCGAATCCGATGCCGGAGAAAACGCCTTGCTGGCCTTGGAGAATGCCGCCAGGATTGACGAAAGCCCCGTTATTCGGTTCGCGGCACTGGTCCATGGGCTCGGAGAAAATGACCGTCATGATCCGCAAGGTTCCGCGGATCGGAATTCCGAAACGGC
>JAKEEL010000039.1 GCA_022616595.1 Methylococcaceae bacterium | reverse complement strand
TTCGGCAGCCCGTCCTTGACGCGGAGTACCGTCTCCTGATAGTGCACATGAAGCGCGGGCTGGTACGGAAGGTCCGGGATCACCGCTGCATACACATCAACCAGTTCCCAGTCCGGATGCTCCGTGAAGACATGGCCTCCACAGGTTTTACACCACTTGCGGGAACTGCGCGGCGTTTTGTTGTAGGTGCCGATGCTGTCCGCTCCGCGCGTGATCTGCACGGCCTCGGGTTTCCACAGGGTAAACGCATTGACCGGTCCAGCCGACCAGTGCCGACAGGACTCGCAGTGACAATAGCCCATCGCTACCGGCTCCCCGGTGACAGTGAACTGAACCGCGCCACAAAAGCAGCTGCCTTTGTAAGTATTTTGATTACTCATGACAATTCTCCTTTACGATCGGTACGTTGACAGGGGCTGGAGTACAGCTTTCAGCTCAGCTTGATTCCAGCGGGATTCTTTCTGAATTGTTTCATGATGAATGAAACTTCGGGGGAAGGGTCTCTCCATAAAGCGTGTTCCAGCGAATTATTTTCTGCCCGGATTCACTTGCTCGCCGATACGGCAGGACACGCGTTACTTTTCCGAATTCCCATCCATCTCTCCGCAAGCCCGTTCGATATCATTCAAACAATTCTGCACCTGTTCCCGATGCGTTCTAAAGGACAGGACACATATCCGAATGACGAAGATTCCTTCGAGCCAGGTCCCGGTCAGGAGTACCCGGCGGTAGGAATTGATCCGCTCCAGCAGGGCGCGGGTACGGTCGTTGGAACGCTGAGTATCGTTTCCGGGGCTTCGAACCTTGAAGGTCACAATGCTGAGTTGAGGCCTGGCAACGATTTCCAGTTGCTCGATGGATTCGAGTCTTTCGGTGATCCAGTGCACGAGATCGAGTTTTTCTTCCAGCGTTTTCCGGAATGCTCGAATTCCATGCATTTTAATCGGCAACCATACCCTGAGCCCCCGAAAATCACGCGACAATTCCGGTGAAATCTGGCAGAAATCGGGCCTTCGCGGATCATCCTGCATCGGCGGCAGATAGCCGGCATGAATCTCGTGGGCCTTTTTCAAGGCGTCCTGCTCGCGCACCAGGAGACAACCGGTGCCGTAAGGCAGGAACAGGCCCTTATGCGGGTCGAGCGTAATCGAATCCGCACGGTCGAGGCCGTACAGGCTTTGTCTGCCGCGCATCGTGAGCATGAAAAAACCGCCGTAGGCCGCATCGACATGAAGCCA
The DNA here is from genome assembly GCA_022616595.1 of Methylococcaceae bacterium. Taxonomy (GTDB): domain Bacteria; phylum Pseudomonadota; class Gammaproteobacteria; order Methylococcales; family UBA1147; genus UBA1147. Next base: position 5,968 of record JAKEEL010000039.1, on the reverse strand, counting down.
AAGATTCTCGCGTTCGCTGAGATCTGCGATCGCGTCGAGATCGTCGACCGCTCCGGTGTTGGTCGATCCCGCGTTCGCTACGATCGCGAAGGGAGTCAGTCCCTCGCGCCGGTCTTTTCGAATCTGATCCATCATTAGATCGATATCGATTCGAAAAGCCGGATCGGTCCGGATGATCCGGATATTTGCCTCGGGGAATCCGGCCAGGATTGCGGCTTTCATAACGGAATGGTGGCTTTGATCGGAGGTGTAGACGATACCGGACAGAAAATTTTCCGGGAGTTTCATCCGGCGCGCCGTGAACAGCGCGGAAAAATTCGCGAGCGAACCTCCCGTGGTCAGAAATCCGCCGGCTCGCTCAGGAAAACCGACCATCTCGCAAAACCAGCGGATTACATTGGTTTCGATCTGCACCAGGCCCGGCGCGGAGACCCACACGCCGACGTAACGGTTGATCGCATCGCCGATCAGATCGGCGAACCCGGAATGGATCAATCCGCCGCCCGGTATGAAGGCCATGTAACCGGGGCTTGCGCTGTTGTAACCCTTGGTCACCGCTTGGTCGAAGATCCGGTCGATCAGGTTCCGAAAGGCTTCGCCGGATTCGGGAAGCGCTTCGGTCAGATCCGCGATCAGTTGGTCGGCGCCCTCGAGATCCGAAACCGGCTGTTGCGGAAGCGAATCCAGGTAAGCGATAATTTTTTCGGTGACATAACCTGAAATCTCGCGGACCAGCTTCGAATCCAATTCGAGCGGAGACATCACCGGATAATCGTCAACGACGGGGGAGTTCTTCATGAGCCCCGATTGTAGTGGATTGTCCTGGATACAACCACACGGTGCTCCAAATTACGCTATTATCCTATCCGATTCCGCGAATTTTCTTAGCCCGAGAGTTTTGGCCAATGATTCTGGATCACGAATGCCGTTCTGTACCGCTGAACGCCCTGCACCTCGAACTCGGCGCGAGGATGATCCCTTTCGCCGCCTACCGGATGCCGCTTCAGTACCCGGCGGGAATCCTTGCCGAACACAGGCATACCCGAAACCGTGCGGGACTGTTCGAACTCTCGCACATGGGCCAGATTCGGATATCCGGCCCCGATGTGGCCGCCGAGCTGGAAAAACTGGTCCCCTCCGATCTTCGCACCCTGCCCTTGCTGAGGCAGCGCTACACGGTTTTTACGAACGAGTCCGGCGGGATTCTCGATGATCTCATGGTCACAAACGCGGGGGACCATTTTTTTCTGGTCGTGAACGCCGCGCGAAAACACGCGGATCTTGAACATCTGATCGGTCGAATGCCGGAAAGCTGCCGGATCGAGATGCTGCCCGATCGGGCAATGATCGCCTTGCAGGGTCCCGAGGCGGTGCACGTCTTGGCCAGACTGGTTCCGGGTTCGGAACGGCTCGAATTCATGGAGGGCGGAAATTTCGTGCTGGAATCGGCCGATTGTTTCATCACCCGTTGCGGCTACACCGGAGAGGACGGTTTTGAAATCTCGGTTTCGGCATCCGAGGTGGAAAAAATCGCGCGCCAGTTTTTGAGGCAGCCGGAAGTTGCGCCGATCGGTCTCGGCGCGCGCGATACGCTGCGGCTGGAGGCCGGACTCTGCCTGTACGGTCACGAACTCGACGAAACCACGACACCGGTCGAGGCCGGTCTTTCGTGGGTCGTGGCCAGGCGGTATCGACAACCAGGCGGCCCGACCGCCGGTTTTCCGGGCGCAGCGCGTATCCTGGAGCAGATCCGGGGCGGCGTCGCGCGGAAACGAGTCGGCCTGTTGCCGGAAGGCAGGGCGCCGGTGCGCGAGGGGGCCGAGATCCTGAACGACCAATTTGAGGTCATAGGCCGGGTCACCAGCGGCGGCTTCGGTCCGAGTATCGGAGCCCCTGTCGCGATGGCTTACCTGGACAGCCGTCATGCCGCCGAAGGAAACCGTTTGTGCGTGGTGCTCAGAAACAAACGGATTTCCGGAAAAGTGACCGGATTGCCGTTCGTGCACCACCGCTATCATTCGAAATAACAGGAGAATTGGGATGGCTTCATCCGCTACCGGAAGTCTGGCGAAAATGGAAATGCCCGGCGACTTCATCCGCCGCCATATCGGTCCCGATCGCAGGCAAATTCAGGAGATGCTCAAGACACTGGGTCTTGGGTCGCTCGATGAAATCGTCGCCAGGGCGATGCCCGGGGATATCATCTCGGAGCGTCCCTTGTCGCTCGAACATAATTTGAGCGAGCGAGCCGTCGCGAGCTATATGCGCAGGATGCGCAGCCGCAACAAGGTCCTCGTCTCGATGATCGGCATGGGCTATTACGGAACCGTGATGCCCGCGGTGATCAAACGCAATGTGATGGAGAATCCGGGCTGGTATACGGCCTACACGCCCTACCAGGCCGAAGTCAGTCAGGGGCGCCTCGAAGCGCTCTTGAATTTCCAGCAGATGATCATCGATCTGACCGGCATGGAACTCGCGAATGCTTCGCTGCTCGATGAGGCGACCGCGGCCGCCGAAGCGATGGCCATGTCGAAACGCCTCGCGCGTACGAAATCGACCAACCGCTATTTCGTCGATCGCGACTGCCATCCGCAAACGCTAGCGGTTCTGAAGACTCGCGCCAAGGGGCTCGGCATCGAAATCATCGCGGGCGATGCATGCGGAGACCTCGAAGGATTGGATATTTTCGGTCTGTTTCTGCAATATCCAGGCTCCACCGGGGAAGTCCGCGACTTTGGCCGGGTGGCCGAGCAGGCTCACGCGCAATCGGCCTTGATCACGGTCGGGGCGGATCTGCTGAGCCTGGTATTGCTCAAGCCGCCCGCGGACTTCGGTGCCGACATCGTGATCGGCAATACCCAGCGTTTCGGCGTACCGATGGGCTACGGCGGACCCCATGCCGCGTTTTTCGCGACTCGCGATGCATTCAAACGGCAGATGCCGGGGCGCTTGATCGGTGTTTCGGTCGACCGCTTCGGCCAGCCCGCACTGCGCATGGCCCTGCAGACACGCGAGCAGCATATCCGCCGGGAAAAGGCCACGAGCAATATCTGCACCTCACAGGTCCTGCTCGCGATCCTGTCGAGTTTCTATGCGATCTATCACGGCCCCGAGGGCCTCCGTCAGACGGCCGGCCGGGTGCACCGCTACGCGGTGCTACTCGCGGCCGGGCTGAAAAAAATGGGCCACCAGGTCCTGAGCGAACCCTTTTTCGATACCCTGACCGTGCACGTGCCGGGGCAGGCGCGCAAAATTGCGGCGCATGCGCGCGAGGCCGGGATAAACTTACGGATTTTCGATGCGAACCGGCTCGGCATCTCCTTCGACGAAACCATCACCCAGCACGAAATCCGAAGCCTCTGGCGGGTGTTTTCGAAGACCCTGGAGCAGACCTTCGACATACAGGAAATGGATCAGAGCGAGCCCGAACCGATCCCCGAATCGCTCCTGCGCCGCGGCCGGATTCTAAGCCATCCGGTATTCCACCGCTATCATTGCGAGACCGAAATGATGCGCTACATGCGCCGCCTCGCGCGCAAGGATATCGCGCTGGACCGATCGATGATCCCTTTGGGCTCCTGTACCATGAAACTCAATGCGGCCACCGAGATGCAGGCGCTCTCGTACCGCGAATTCAGCGCGATGCATCCCTTCGTGCCGCTGGATCAGGCCCAGGGTTATCAGCAGCTTTTCACCGAACTCGAGGACATGTTGTGCGACCTGACCGGCTTCGACGCGTTTTCCCTGCAGCCGAACGCGGGTTCGCAGGGCGAATATACCGGGCTCATGGTGATCCGCAAATACCACGAAGTGAATGGCCAGGGGACGCGCGACATCTGTCTGATTCCGGCGTCGGCCCACGGCACCAATCCAGCCAGCGCGGCGCTCGCCGGGTTGCGCGTCATGGTGGTCGATTGCGACGAGGATGGGAACGTGAGTCTCGATGATCTGGAAACCAAAGCACGGACCAATGCCTATCGCTTGGCGGCATTGATGATCACCTACCCGTCGACGCATGGCGTGTTCGAGGAGGCGATCCGTCGGATTTGTGACATCGTTCACCAGTACGGCGGCCAGGCCTATCTGGACGGCGCTAATTTCAACGCATTGGTCGGTTTGTGCCGGCCCGGACAGATCGGCGCCGATGTCGCGCACATCAATCTGCACAAGACCTTCGCCATCCCGCACGGCGGCGGAGGTCCCGGCATGGGGCCGATCGGGGTCAAGGCCCATCTGGCGCCCTATCTTCCGGACCACCCGGTGGTTCAGGGGGTCAATCCGGCCGCAGGAGAATCCGGCACGATCGGAACCGTCTCGGCCGCTCCCTGGGGTTCCGCGAGCCTCCTGACCATTTCCTGGGCCTATATCGCGATGATGCGCAACACCGGCCTGAAACGCGCGACGCTCGTCGCGATCCTGAACGCGAACTACATCGCGCACCGGCTCGCGCCCTACTATCCGATCCTGTACACCGGCAAGAACGGCATGGTCGCACACGAATGCATCATCGATCTTCGAGGCATCAAACAGGCGACCGGAATCGGCGTCGACGACGTCGCGAAGCGTCTGATCGATTACGGATTCCACGCGCCGACCATGTCCTTTCCGGTCGCCGAAACCCTGATGATCGAGCCGACCGAAAGCGAGAACAAGCGCGAGATCGACCGCTTCTGCGAGGCGATGATCACGATTCGGAACGAAATCGCGGCGATCGAGAAAGGCCAGGCCGACCGCGAAAACAACCTGCTCCGGAACGCCCCGCATACCCACGCCCTGCTGATCCAGGAAGGCTGGGATATGCCGTACAGCAAAGAGGAAGCCTTCTTTCCGAACGGCCATCTGCAGGACGACAAATATTGGCCGCCGGTCGGCCGCGTTGACAATGCCGCAGGTGACCGAAATCTGATCTGCACCTGCCCGCCGGTGTCCGAGTATGCGGAATGATTCCGGAAGCTGGCACGTCGTAGTTCTTATAATGCCGGATTGTGTCATGGCGCAACTGGCAACCCGCTCGGGAACGCCGAAAATCCCGTTCCATTTTGGGCAGGGCAACACAGCGATCCATCGTGCTGGCGCCATGGAATTTCGGTATGGACGTGCTATAAAGAAGGATTTGACCGTTCGCAGTAACAGCAGTAAATCTAGCGGGTGAGAATCCCGCCCCGGTAACCGCTAGCCACGGGCCGGGTATCGAGCCTTGCCGGTGAACTGGTAACAGATCATGCTGACCGTGAAGGTGTAGAGTCCGGGAACGACCGCTTTGGAAAGGGCCGATGGTATCAAGACGCCAGCAGGCAACAGCGTAACGTTCATCAGGGTGAGAATGTTGCGTCCACCCGGGATCGCAGGCCGCTTCGAGCCTGACAATAAGAATGTGCAGTAACCCGGGAGATCCCATCGTCGGCGCATAGTATGCGCATTTCCCGACAAGCCTGGACAGCGAGGACGGAAACAGTGGCGAGGGGAAGTCGGAGGCACCCGTAGTGTGTGCCGGGCAGCGCCCGGATCAGGAGGGTTGAAGTCCCTCCGGCGCTCGGATGAGGGGCGCCATATCCGAAAGCGGGGGTAATGCCTCGCTGGCCGGGAAAGCCCCGATAAGGGAAACCCTGACCGGGCACGGAGCTGGAAACGGCGGATACAGCCAAGGGGGAACCCAAGTTGGTGCTCGGTCGAAAGACAACCGGAGGGCAGGATGTCCGTCGTGAGAGGCAGAATCCGAAAGGCATGAGGAGAAGTACCGGGCCGTAATCGAGGGGCTACCCCATTGATGATCCGGTCGGACAAAGGTGGGGCAAGGTCGAGCCCAAACTCAGGGGGCGAAGGCATTCTCATTCACCCACCGTATCAAGGGGTTTGCGGACGGTACCGGTAAATGTCAACGTAGTTGTCGCATCGGTTGAAAATTAATGAACGGAAGATGGGGTCTGATTGATCTCATTATCGTTCGGCTTATCGGGATTTAAAC
>JAKEEL010000250.1 GCA_022616595.1 Methylococcaceae bacterium | reverse complement strand
TGCCCTTGCAGCGCCTGTTGGTCGAACAACCCCCGGAATTACTCGTGGGATACGGTGATTATCCCGACTGGAACACACTGATCGCGGCCATACTGGAACAAAGTATCCGCGAACTGGAAAAACGGCACGGCTCCGATTCCGTCGAGTCGCTGGAGTGGGGCCGGGAAAACCGGGTAGCGATCGGCCATCCATTCGCAGACGCGATTCCGTGGTTGGCAGGCTGGCTCAACATGCCGGCCGAACCGCTTTCCGGCTGCAGTCATTGCGTGCGGGTCGCCGCACCCGGATTCGGCGCGAGCGCCCGCATGGTCGTCTCTCCGGGTCGCGAAGACCGCGCGATTCTGCACATGCCGGCAGGCCAATCCGGACATCCTCTCTCGATCCATTACCGGGACCAGCAGGATGCCTGGCTGAAAGGAACCGCCACGGCCCTGACCGCGGGAAAGGGCCTGCACCGCCTGCAACTAAATCCCGCGATGACGACACCCTAATATTCAACGCGCCGGCCGAGTCTTTGCGTCAGGCTCGAAATGTTCTCCGGAGTACTTTGTCGTCGGCCCCGGATCGAACGAACGCTTGTTTCCTTCGAGCACCGCGTTTAAAGTCCATCCTTCTCTGCAGCGATCAAATCACCCATGGACTTATCCAATCCCCGCTCATCAGGCGAACGCCTGAAGCAATCCCAGGAAGAGTTTATCGAAATGCTGAGCAGGCTCGAAGTCGAGGAATTGCTGGTCCATCGGCAGCCGATGAAGCGGCATGACCTGGTCGAATCGATGTTGCGCAGGGAACATCAGGTAAAGCTCGGCCAAAGACTCGAGCGGCTGCATCCGGCCGATATCGCCGATATCCTCGAATCGCTGACCTTGAATCAGCGGAAACTGCTTTGGAATTTGATGGAACCCGCGATCCGGGGGCAGGTGCTTCTCGAGGTCTCCGACGCGGTGCGCATGACCCTGATCTCGGAAATGCCGGAGGAAGCGCTGGCCGATTCCACCGAACATCTCGATACGGACGAAATCGCCGACCTCGCGCCGGATCTTCCGAAGAAGGTCATGCGCAGCATTCTGAAATCCTTGAACGACCAGAAGCGCAAACGCCTGCAGGAGGTACTGGCTTATCCCGAAAATACGGTCGGCGCGCTGATGGATTTCGGCATGGTCACGATCCGCGACGATGTGAGCCTGAAAGCCGTTTCGCGTTTTATACGAAAAATCGGCAAACTGCCGGATCAGACCGATAAATTGTTTGTCGTCGACCGAAACAATGTGCTGTGCGGAATTCTACCGCTCGGAACTTTACTGACCAGCCGTTTGGCACGCCAGGTATCCGAAGTCATGGTCAGCAATGTCGTGTGTTTCGCGGTGGACGACAAAGCCGACGAGGCAACGCGCGCCTTCGAACGCTACAACCTGATTTCCGCGCCCGTGGTCGATGGCCGGCGAAATCTGGTCGGACGATTATGCGTCGATGCCGTGATGGACTTCATGCACGAGGAGGCCGACGAGGAGTTGCTGAAGCAGGCGGGCCTCCAAGATGAAGAAGACCTGTTTTCGGGGGTTTGGGCCAGCGTGAAAAATCGCTGGGCCTGGTTGATGATCAACATCCTCACCGCATTCACCGCGAGCCGGGTGATCGGACTGTTTGAAAACACGATTCTGCAACTGGTCGCACTCGCATCGTTGATGCCCGTGGTCGCCGCGATCGGCGGGAATACCGGCAACCAGACCAGTACGCTGATCGTTCGTTCCCTGGCGCTCGGCCATATCACGCCATCGAATGTCCGCCGATTGATCATCAAGGAACTGATCATCGGCCTGTTGAACGGGGCGGTCTGGGGTTCGATCGTTGGCTTGATCGTATTTCTGATTTACAGCGACCCGCCGCTCGGTGCAGTCATGGCCGGCGCGATGTTGCTGAATCTGTTGGTCGCGGCGGTCGTCGGCATCAGCATTCCCTTGATCCGCGACAAACTCGGCAAGGACCCGGCCCTCGGAACCAGCGTGATGCTGACTTTCCTGACCGACGCGATGGGGTTCCTGATTTTTCTGGGTATGGCGAGCTTGTTCTTGCTGTAAGGCGATTCCGATCCGCGAAGCAACTGTGTTCATTGTCAGTCAAGCCTCAGCCGACCCGGCTGGAGCGGCAGACCGGGTAAACTCTCCCGGCGAGGGTGGCCGAATGGTCCACCGCCTGCGATCGTGGCATGAGGTGCAATGCCCAAGGCTGTGTTGCTTAACTCTGAAACCCTACCTACTCATCGCACATCGAATTTCGGCGCCGGGGCGTCTGCCAGAGGACGCCGTGAAGACATCCGTGCAGGCTTTGTGACAGCTTCCTTGCAGTCAAAACCTCTCGCAAAAACCCCGGCTCATCCCTGTACCTGTGCCGAGATTCGAAGTATCAAAGGTATAACAAGAAATGGGGTATCCCTTTAGCCCAATGCGCTGACGCCGTGCTTCTGGTTGGTGATGTACCAAATGGCAGCGAACCAGACACGAAGCTCGGTACGTGTTTTGTCGAAAATCGTTCCCGCCGTTGCGGTTGTCTGATGATGGCATTCTCGACAAATTGATCTGCCGCGACTGATTCGCGCGACGTCGCTTGACGCACCACACTTCGGACAGATCAAGCCATTGGACTGCCCCGTAGGTTCTCCAGGTAATCGCGACACGCCTGCTCGGAGTGAAACCAGTCCGGGAATTGAACCCATGTCGTTGGATAATCGCTGCCGCCTACCGGAGTTGTCTTGTAAGCGTTTAGCCCCCTCCCGGAATTTTGACGTTTTATCCTCTTCGTCAACGAACAAACAATGACTTGCCGTCTGTTTTTTGAAAAACGTCGTATTTTGGGTCGGGAGGGGGCAAGTACGATTGCCGTGATGAAGACTGGAAACCATCACGAGTGGCTGGCATCATTTGGAGATGAGGAGTAACCTCCTTTTCCAAACAATTCGGATCTGAGCCG
>JAKEEL010000249.1 GCA_022616595.1 Methylococcaceae bacterium | reverse complement strand
TTGAACCCTGTTTCGAGCCCCGCTGCTTCGATCCGTTTACCGCAAAATACCGGGGTGATCGGACTCGGACCGGTGCGGATCCCAAAATACCTGGATCGTCCCCAGGTCGTCACCCGAACGGATCGGAACAGGATCGGCATCGACGATGCGCACCAGTGGGCCGGCCCGCTGAAGGAGGATGTGGCACGGGTGATCCGGGAAAATCTGTCGCTACTGCTGGGCGGGCATCACACGATCGCTTATCCGTGGAAGAATACGGAAGGCGTCGCTTACCAGATCCAGATCACGATTCAGCGCCTCGATGTCGAAAACAGGCTCGCCGTATTGCAGGCTGACTGGTCGATCGCGGACCTCGACTCGCCCGATTCGGGCAAGATCGATCGTTCCGATATCGAAACCCCGGTTTCCGGGAACCATTATGCGGACAAAGTCTCGGCAATCAACGAGAGCCTGAATCGATTCAGCCTCGCGGTCGCTAACGGCTTCGCGGACTTTATCGCGGGCCACCGCGCAGCCAGGAAACGGGCGGATACTCGATCCTCCGATTGAATTACCCTGCACGGCGATTCCGGGTTCAGGATGGAATCGATTGCAATCGTGCTTGGAAGCAGCGACAGTTCATTTCTCGACCGCGGACTCCCGGATCCCCGCGCCGTCGATAAAAGCGGAGCGGACGCTGCGATTTGGGATCAACCAGTCAGTCGGATATGAACCCTTTGCGGTGATGATGGCGCGCGAGGACCTGCCGCGCAGTTCGACCTGCTGCCCGGATGTCAGCGGCCGGTCGACCGCCGCGAACTCGTAATATTGGTATTCGCTCATGGGGAGGGATTTTAAGGTAAATGTCCGCTTCGATGTTTAAGGACACGAAAGCTTGTAACAAACACTATCCTGGAGTTACAAATAAAAAGTTCCCGAACGCTCGATCGGGATCCGAGAATAGTACGGCAGGTTGTAGAATCAAATGCGCTTTGACCGTTGCGAAGCCCTACACGCATTGGTATTCTCCATTCCTGGATATCGCGGTTTTCCCTTTATCGGTAACGGAGCCGTCTATGAAATGGCGCGACTGGCTGGCAAATTGGGGTATGAGTTCGCTCAGAATCTCGACTCCGTTCCTCGATATGGAGTTCAAACCCCGGGACGAAGACCGTAAAGCCGCCTGGGAACTTTACATCGAGCTTTTGACCCGTGTGGCTACGCAGCCGCTTGCGCAGGAGCACGGCGACGAAAAAACGGCGCTCGACAGTATTCACGCGCTGTTCCCGACGAGCCGCGAGACAATCAAGAAGTATGGGCCGCGCAGTCGGGAATTCACCAAGATTGCAATCGTGGTGTTGAACCAGGTTGTGAGACCCTTCACCGCGAAGTGGCACCGCCTCTCGCTTCAGGGCGCGTTCAACGAACCGATCCGACGCACGGAGTTCCGTCAAGAATTGGCCGGGCTGCAAGAAACATTGCTGCGCTACACACAAATGCTCGGGAACATGGCCGGAGTCGAGGAAGACCTCACGCGGATCGAGGAATTACCCGACAGTCCGGGACCGTCGTAGCGTACGCCAAGCGCACGAACTGGTCCCGTGGATACAGCGGATTCGATTCGTGCGCGCTGGGAAAACAGGTTCAGACACGATTACTTTAAAATATCGTGTCTGAACCGAGTGGCACTTGCTTAAGCGAATTTCCGGCGAAATCGCTATCCCGAAAGGATCGAAGCGGTAATTCAGGATGCTGCTATTCCTGGTTTTTCCCGACCGCTTTTTTCCGTCCTTGCAGGAGTGGTCGGATTCAAGTGGGATCGGTTACAATCGACATCCGGAAGCCAGAAAACGGAAAACAACCGGATGTCGAAGTTGAAATTGTTTGTGAGTCATAGTTCGCGGCTTGATGACGTTGAACACCGCTGGACCGACAAGGACCGCAACTGGCGGTTGCTCGGGGAGACCTGCCGGGCGATCCGGGAGCATTACAAGGACAAGGTCGATGTCTTGGTGGACAGGGACGGCCTGATTCCCGGCGAGGATTGGAACCACCAACTGAACGTCTGGCTCGCCGAATGCCATGTCGCCATTATTCTCTTCTCCAAACGCGCCATTGAAAAATCCCACTGGGTAGCCAAGGAAGCGGCTATTTTGAGTTGGCGGCGGGAATTGGACTCCAACTTTGACCTGATCCCGGTGTTGTTGAAAGGCGAGACCCGGCCGGAAGATCTGGATACAGGAATTTTTCGGACCCTGAAGATCGACATCAGCCAGTGCATCCGGGAAGCTGAGAACGCTGCGGAAATTCTCGAAGGATTGGTCCGCAAGCTTGGAACTCCTGAAAAACTAAGCGGCCAATATCCACAAACCCCGCTCGAACTCATTCAAGCTGCTTTCGCGCCTCTCCTGGCTGAAGATACAATCGAGGCGCAACTCGAAACCGTGTTGGCCGCCCTCGGTATCGAAATCGGCCCGGAATTTTCCGCGGATAAGAAGCAACATTACGCTTATTTGGTGACGAAGCATCTTTTTCGAGAGGGTATCGACCATTTTTCTTGTTTCAAGGAGGCCATCGACCATTTAATTCCAGGTCCACCAAAAGAACTTGTCGAAAAGCTATTCGCACAGATCCGCTCGTTATGGGTTGATCCCGCCGCGGCCGCTGCGATTCCTTGCGCCCTCGGTGACAAACGGCCCTTGGCCATGAAAGGAAGATTCCTGACCTTCGCGGACACGGAGCTTAAAACGGAAAATTACACGATCGACCGTTACATCGAGCGAGGTTGGGTCGGTTCGAATCAGATTATATCGATATCGGTGGATGACACGATGAACATCGATCAGATCAAAGAGAATATCCGCTTCCGCTTCTATGGTACTGTCGCATCTCCAAGCGCAGGGATTTCAGAAGATAAAATGAACCGGAGAATTGATCAGATTTTCGCGGGCATGGTGTTATTTGTACAATCGCCTAATTCCGTTTCGGGATTGCCTGATCCTCGCTTTATCGGTCAGCTTCGGAAACTCCACGGTGATTATAATAATCTGATTATCCTGCTCCAGGCCGGAGAAACGCTAGATATTCTGCCAGACTACGTGAAAGCAGTGCTTCCGCCTCTGAATCTGGAAAGCGAGGAGGACGCTTTGCTCGGCGAGCGCCTGGTTCGTACCTTTCTGAACAAAAAATACGCATAGTCCGATGAATTACACACCGACCTATTTGAAAAACCTCCCCAAGAACCGAATCCTCACAAAAAGCGGCGACGATCCGCCTTATGTGTTCAGCGACGACATCGTGATCGCCCTCGACGTGGCTTTGGCCACGGACCGGCCCTTGTTGGTGTCCGGAAAACCGGGCTGCGGCAAGAGTCGGCTTGCCGAGGCCGTGGCGGCGGTTCAAGGTTGGAGTTTTCTCGGGAAAACGATCACGTCCAGGACCCGGCTGGAAGAACTCACGGTGGAGATCGACCACCTGCGCCGGCTCAACGACGCCCAGGTCAGAGAATCCGGAGCCCGGTTGAAACCGGATCGGGCCTATTACAATCCCGGCCTGTTCTGGTGGGCCTTCAACCCGGGATCGGCGGCCCGCCGCGGTCTGACGGAAGAAACCAAAGAACATGGGGTCGATCCGCTCGCCTATATCGGCACCGAACGCAAGCAGGATTCGGGCATAGTCCTGCTGATCGATGAAATCGACAAGGCCGAACCGGACCTTCCGAACGACCTGCTTGAGCCTCTCGACCGCAGGAGTTTCAGTTTGCCGGACGGCGGCAAAATCGAGGCCGAGCGTGGTCTCAAAATT
>JAKEEL010000248.1 GCA_022616595.1 Methylococcaceae bacterium | reverse complement strand
CATCCAGGTTCACGATGGTCGATACCTTCCAAACATTCAGGACGGTGGATAACCCGTTCCGCGCTGAGGCAGCAGGGTTTCCTGCTCGTGGGCTACACAACTTTTAGCTTTGGTTTAGTTCAGGGTCTGTCTTATAATTCCGCTTAACAGGGTGGTCAAAGGAGGCGCCGTTCATTACTTTATAAATTTGCTTGGTTTTGCACATGCCTCCCAAAATTAAAGAACTGGTTCTTGAATTGGAAAGAGCAGGCTTTGTTAACCGCGGCGGGAAAGGAAGCCACCGGAACTACGAACACCCCAAGGGCGGTCGGCTCACTGTTTCAGGTCAACTCGGTGATGACGCCAAACCTTATCAGGTGCGTGAAGTGAGAAGTAAGATTCAGGAGTCAACGTCATGAAAGAAAGCGCTTATTATATAAAAATTGTCGAATGGTCCGACCAAGATAACTGTTTTGTGGGTCAATGCCCGGGGGTTATTGGTCCTTGTTGTCATGGTGACGATGAAACGAAAGTTTATGCGAAGCTTTGTCAGATCGTCGATGAATGGATCGAGACAATGCAAAAAGATAGAAAGCCTTTGCCATTACCCACCGCGGGCAGAAACGCGGCAGGCAAAATCATGGAGGCGGCTTAGGAGGCCGGATGGAATCCGGGTTCCATTGTATGTGAATGTATTGCGGGCGGACTTCATGCCGGCAGGATATTCATCCCGTCCCGCGCTGCCTGCTGACCCGTATTTCCAAGCATACTGGCCTTAAGCCGGAAGGCCTCTAAAAGTTTGACGGCCATGAACCTATTGAACCTAATTTCCGGCTGGATTCAGCGGCGCGATGAAGAACCGAAGCTGAACGCCCAGTTCTTTCTGACGCTGCGCAGCAACTATATCAGCCTGAAACCGGAGCAGCCGGACAAGGTTCAGCAGGAATGCATGGACCGCATCGACGAGTTGTTTCGAGGCGTCCAGACCTGGTCTTCGGCTTATGCGATCGAACAGCTCTTGATCCACCTGTACAAGCCCGAGAACCTGAATATTGAGATGCAGAGACGCTTGATCGAAGCAGAGCGGACTTTGCACCCGAATGAGTTCGAAAAATACCGGGAGCTGGCACAGGAAACCCTCGACATACCGTCGCGTCGGGTACTCCTGGCTCGAATGGTCAACGATATTCAGTGGCGCTACACGATCAACGAAACGCGGCGCAAATACATCCGGATCACGGCAACCAGAACCGGGATCCTATTCGTGGCCTCGGTGATTCTATTCGCGTATGTGTATTGGCAGGTCGTTGATGTTCCGGAATATCTGAATTTGCATGTGGCGGGTTTGGTCGCCGCGGCCTCGGGCTTTCTCGGCGCGTCCTTCAGTATGATTCTCGTCCAGCGCAAACGATTGGAATCGACTTCGTTCGACGACCTGAAGGTCATGCGCCGCTTCGGGCACTCGCTCCCGCGTGCCTTGGTGGGCCTGGGCGCCGCGACGATTCTGTACTACATGATGGTTTGCGGATTGATCGGAGGTCTGGCCTTCCCGGATCTGACGAATTCGGTGGCGAATCAGAGCGGGCCCGGCTTCAGCAGTATTTCGAAGGCGGCCATTTACGGCGCCACGGGCTTCAGCGAGAGCACATCCAATACCGAATTGACCAAAGCCGTGGATTTATTCGTTGCGAGCATGGAAGACATCTTATCGACCCGGAACGTCATCCCGGACGCCGTCTTACGAACCGAAGCCAGGAATATTGCGGCCATTGCGATTCAAACAGGCTCGAGGGATACGATCGATTCACTCGGCAAGAGGATATTCGATAATCTGAAATCGCTGTTTGAAAATACCCTCGGGCCCACGGATGTCGCGCTTCTGATCGTATGGTGCTTTTTGGCTGGATTCTCGGAACAACTGGTACCGAAACTGCTGACCAATGCGGAAAGTAAGGTAAGTCCTCCAGACTCACAGCCATCGAAAGGAAGTCAGGAAATCACCGGGAGTGAAATTCCGGGGGCTCGAAGCGGGAACGGTGCCGGTGAGGAACCGGAGAAACCGGGTCCGGATGCGGCGGACGGCACGGTCATGGGCTCCGAAGGGCCGACCGAATCCGAAGGTTCCGGATTTCCGGAAGCCCCGCAGGATCGGAAAGAGACCAGGCCCATTCCGCCCGGGATCGAATAAAAATAACAGCGATTCCGTGACCGATTGGGTAGCGCGGCTCGGATTGGAACCGCACCCTGAAGGCGGCTGGTTCCGGCGCATCCATACCGAGGCGCGCCGCGTTGCGACACCGGCAGGCAGCCGCCCGATTGCGACGAGCATCCACTATCTGCTGGACCGCGACCGGCCGCGCGGAGTTTTTCACCGCAACCGCTCGACCATTCTGCACTACCTGCAGGACGGCGGCCCGGTCGACTATTTCCTGCTCGACGAGCGGGGCTCGCTGCGCCGCGTGAGACTCGGCCGTGCATTCGGCGAAGAGTTGTTTCTGGCCGTTCCGGGCGGCCTGTGGAAAGCCAGCCGGCTGCCTCCCGAAAGCGACTACGCGCTGGTCAGCGAAGTGGTCGTGCCCGGCTTCGATTTGGCAGACCATGCCTTTTTGACGCGCGAGTTGCTGGCGGATCTATTCCCGAGGCATCTCGATGACCTTGCCGATTTGCTGCGCCCGGATTGATCACAGCGCTATCTTCCGATCAACAGGACGCGCTGGTGCAGTTGTGCCGGCGTGCCGTTCCACAGAGCGCCGAAGAATTCTCCATAAGGAATGCGGCGGCGCCAGCGTTGCCATTCGAGCAATATTTTCGCATCACAGGTGATCGTTTGATCGAAAGCTTGGTAGTCCTCCGCTGTGAGGATCACGCGTCCTCCTTCGGCGAGCGCCCGATCCACGTCTCCGGCTTCGAGCAATTCCTGGACGTCCCTGTCCAGCGCGTCGGAGAATTTCAACGGGGATATCCGGTAGCTGTAGATCGGTTGGCCGGCCGCAATTTCGAGGGTTTTTTCGACCGGAATAATTTCGAAATTGATCGACGGGAAAATATGCGTATAAAGGGGTACGAGCGAGAGTCCTGCGAGGATCATCGCAGGCGTCTTTTGTCCTCGCAGGATGAAAACCGCGGCGCTCGCTGCGAAAAGGCTCGCGATCAGCGAGAACGCGATTGCCGAGCCGAGCAGGCCGATCGATCCCATGAAAACCAGGGCGGCCACGCTCAGGATCACAGCGGTCAGGCGGTTCGAGAATTTTCCGGGGACGTGCGGGCTCGCCAGGATTCCGCCGGTCAGCAGTCCGCAATAGGGTAGCAGGGGTATCGCGTAATAGAGCCCTTTCTG
>JAKEEL010000038.1 GCA_022616595.1 Methylococcaceae bacterium | reverse complement strand
GGCGGACTCCCTGGTTTCCGAGCACCGGCTCGAAAACGGACTGAAAATTCTCGTCAAGGAAGACCACCGTGCGCCAGTGGTCGTCTCGCAAGTCTGGTATAAAGTCGGTTCCAGTTATGAATACGAGGGGATCACCGGGGTTTCCCATATTCTCGAACACATGATGTTCAAAGGCACCAAAAACCATCCTCCGGGCGAATTTTCCCGCATCGTCGCGGAAAATGGCGGTCAGGATAATGCCTTCACCGGGCAGGATTATACTTCATATTATCAGCGTCTTGAAAAATCCAGATTGCCGGTCAGTTTCGAATTGGAAGCGGACCGGATGCGCAACCTGCAGTTGACGAACGAGGAATTCACCAAAGAACGCGAGGTCGTGCTGGAAGAGCGCAGGATGCGGACCGACGACCAGCCGAGGGCGAAGGTCTATGAATATTTCTTGGCCGTGGCCCATACCAACGGGGGTTATCGGAATCCGATCATCGGTTGGGCCGATGACATCCGCAATCTGACCATCAAGGACCTTCAGGACTGGTATGAACTCTGGTATGCGCCGAATAACGCGACCCTGGTCGTGGTCGGCGACGTGGATCCGGATGATGTCTTCTCGCTCGCCGAGGAACATTTCGGATCCTTGCAAGCCGGGACTCCGGTGACACTCAAACCGCGCGTCGAAGTGGAACAGATCGGAACCCGGCGGGTGAATGTCCAAGTGCCCGCGGAACTGCCCTATCTGGTCATGGGTTACAAGGTTCCGGTCTTGAAAACCATCGGCAGCGAGCGGGAGGCTTATGCGCTGGAAGTGCTGGCCGGCATCCTGGACGGCGGTGACAGTGCGCGCCTCGCGAGCCGGCTGGTGCGAGGCAAGCAGATGGCGGTCAGTGCATCCGCAGAATACGATCTGTATGCGCGTTTGACTTCTCTGTTCGCATTTGATGCGACTCCCGCGCAGGGGCACACGCTGGAACAGGTGGAAGCGGCGCTTCGAGAAGAAATCAAAGCGCTTAAAACCGAACTCGTAAGCCCCGACGAACTCGAACGGGTCAAGGCCCAGGTTCTGGCCAGCGACATTTTCGAGCGGGATTCGATTTTTTACCAGGCCATGCAGATCGGTACGCTCGAAACCGTGGGGCTCGGATGGCAGCGAAGCGACGAATATGTCGAGTGGATCAATCAGGTCACCGCCGAGGAGATCCTCGCGAGCGCCCGAAAATATCTGGTGGACGAGAAATTGACCGTGGCCTATCTGCATCCTCTTCCGATAGACCGGAACAAACCTGCCCCGATCAGCACCGGAGATCCCCATGCGAATTAGGATAGCGGTATTTTGTAGTTGGCTTTCGTGTTTACTGGCTGCCCCTTGCGTTCAGGGCGGTCCCGAGATCCAGCACTGGCAAACCGATAAAGGCACCCGGGTTTATTTCGTCGAGGCCAAGGGGCTTCCCTTGGTCGATATCCAATTCGTGTTCGACGCCGGCAGTGCGCGCGACGCAGAGAAATTCGGTTTGGCCGCATTGACGTCCGGACTGCTCGATAAAGGCGCCGGAGAATGGGACGCCGGCCAGATCGCCGAGCGGCTCGAAGGGATCGGTGCGGAATTGGGGACCGGGGTTTCCCAGGATTCGGCCTGGGTCACCCTGCGCTCCCTGACCGATGCGCGGATCCTGGAGACCGCGCTGAAAACGACCGCAAAGGTGTTGACTTCTCCCCGCTTCGGCGCGGAGGATTTCGCGCGCGAGCAAAAACGGGTTCTCGCGGCGCTGCGCCGCTACACCGAATCGCCGGCTCAAGTCGTCAAAAAAGCGTTTTTCGAGCGGATTTACCAGAAGCACCCCTACGCGCACCAAGTGTTCGGGGAACCCGAAACCGTGCAAGCGCTGAACGCACGGGAGATCCGCGAGTTCTATCAACGGTATTATGTCGCGAGCAACGCGATCGCAGTGGTCGTCGGAGATGTGACCCGGGAAAAGGCCGCCTCGATGATCGAGGAACTCACCGCCGAACTGAGAACCGGGACCCGACCCGCGGCGGTTCCGCCGGTTGATTACAACGCCGGGGGGCATCGCGAATCGATTGCTTTTCCCTCGGCGCAGACTCATATCTACGCCGGAATGCCGGCCTTGAGCCATAACGATCCGGAATTTTTCGCGTTGTATGTCGGCAATCATGTACTGGGCGGCAACGGACTGGTCTCGCAAATCAGCGAGGAAATTCGCGAGAAGCGGGGTCTCGCCTACAGTTCCAGCAGTATTTTTTCACCGATGATGCGGAAAGGTCCGTTCATCATGGGGCTGCAGACCCGTAACGATCAGGCCGGGGAGGCTTTGCGGGTGCTCGATGAAACCATCAAGAATTTTATCGCGAAGGGCCCGAACGAGGAGGAACTGGCCAAGGCGAAAAACAATTTGACCGGCGGTTTCGTGCTCAGAATCGACAGCAACAGCAAGGTTTCGGACTACGTCGCGATGATCGCGTATTACGGGCTGCCGCTCGATTATCTGGATACCTTCAGCGAAAACGTCGACGCGGTGACGGCCGATGAAATCAAGGAAGCTTTCCAGAGCCATCTGCGCTTGGAACAGTTTCAGACCGTTCTGGTCGGAGGGGAGGCGAAATCAGGCGGCAAGTGACGCGACGGCTGCGGATTATCGGCGGTGAATGGCGAAGCCGCAAGATCTCCTTCGCCGCGGTCGAAGGACTGCGTCCGACCCCGGACCGGGTGCGGGAGACCTTGTTCAACTGGCTGCAATTCAGTATCTCCGATAAGCGCTGTCTGGATGTCTTCGCGGGGAGCGGCATCCTCGGGATCGAAGCGGCTTCGCGCGGCGCATCCTCGGTCCTGCTGATCGAGAACGACAGTGAAGCCTGTGCCGCGATTGCCGCTGCGATCGAGATGCTGGGAGCCGAGCGCCTCGAATTGCGCCACGCGGATGCGATTAAACTGTTGGAGACTCCTGCGAACCAGGCCTATGACATTGTTTTTGTCGATCCGCCGTTTCGGAAAAATCTGGTGGCCGGCACGGTCGAACGGCTGGAAACGCGCGGCTGGGTGCTTCCGGGATCAAAGATTTATATCGAAGCGCAGGCCGGTGCGCGGCTCGTCGAACTTCCCGGGGCCTGGCAAATGCTGAAATCCGGCACTGCCGGGGATGTGGCTTATTACTTATATGAAAAAAACTAACAACAAAATCATGCGCGTCACTGCAATCTATCCCGGAACTTTCGATCCGATCACCAACGGGCATGTCGATCTGATCTCGCGCGCGGCCCGTATTTTCGATCACCTGGTGGTGGCCGTCGCCGCGAACCGCGACAAATCCCCGCTGTTCGATGTCGATGAGCGCGTGGAATTGGCCAGGAGCGTGGTTGGACACTTCGACAATGTCAAGGTGATCGGTTTCGACTGCCTGCTGGTCGAATGCGCAAGACAGGTCGGCGCACGGGTGGTCCTGCGCGGGTTGCGTGCGGTTTCCGATTTCGAATTCGAATTTCAGCTCGCCTGGATGAACCGCCGGCTTTCGGCCGATTTCGAAACGATCTTTCTGACTCCCGCGGAACAGTATGCCTTCATTTCGTCGAGCATGATTCGCGAAATCGCGAAGCTCGGAGGCAATGTTTCGGCTTTTGTGCCGGAACGGATCAACCTCGCGCTCGTCGAAAAATATAAAGAACGACTTTGAGGTTGTCATCATGGCGCTGTTGATCACCGACGAATGCATCAATTGCGATGTCTGCGAAATGGAATGCCCGAACGGCGCGATTTCGCAGGGCGAAGAAATTTATGTCATCGATCCGGGCCGCTGCACCGAGTGCGTCGGACATTTCGACGCTCCCCAATGCGTCGCGGTATGTCCCGTGGATTGTATTATCGGTGACCCCGAACGGTTAGAGAGCCGGGATGCGCTGCACAAAAAATATCTGAGATTGATTGCCCTAGACGAATGACCGCTAAGATTTTGCGTGTCTGCGGCGCTGTGCCGCAAGGTCTTCTGTTCGTCTATTTGCTGCTGATCCTTCCTTGGGTCGCGGCGGCTCCCCCCTATAACGCCGTGGCCAGCGCGGATCTCTTGGCAACCAAGGCCGGCTTGGAAATACTCGATCAGGGCGGAAACGCGTTCGATGCCGCGGTTGCAATAAGCGCCGCGCTTGCGGTGGTCGAGCCCACGGGCTCGGGTCTCGGAGGCGGAGGTTTCTGGCTGCTCCACCGGGCGGCCGATGGGAAGGAGACAATGATCGACGGCCGCGAGCGCGCCCCTTTCGCGGCCAGCCGCAACATGTTTCTGAATGCGGCCGGTGAGTTCGAGCAGCAGCGCTCGATCAACGGTCCGCTATCGGCCGGAATTCCGGGCATGCCGGCCGCGATGGTCCATCTCGCGGAGCACTACGGCAGACTGCCGCTGAAAACCACTCTGGCTGCGGCGATCCGCTATGCCCGTGAGGGATTCGCGGTCGGAGAAACGTACCTGCGCTCGATCGTTCTCCGCTACCCGGCAATGAAAAATTCCGCCGCCGCCGCGGATATTTTTCTTCGCAACGGAGCTGTTCCGGAAGCTGGCTTTCGCCTGGTCCAGAAGGATCTGGCCCATACCCTGGAAAGAATCGCCGCGCACGGTGTGGCCGGATTCTATTCGGGGCCGGCCGCCGCAGCCTTGGTCGAGGGTACCCGCGATGCGGGCGGGCTTTGGACTTTGCGCGATCTCGAGGAATACCGGGTTGTCGAACGCGATCCGCTGCACGCGGAGTACAAGGGTATCCGGGTCACCAGTGCCCCACCTCCGTCCTCCGGCGGAGTCGTGCTCACCGAATCCCTGAACATGCTGTCCGGATTCGACCTGCGGCCCGTCGATACGATCGACCGCAAACATCTCGTGGTGGAGGCGATGCGCCGCGCCTATCGGGACCGCGCGCGCTATCTCGGCGATCCCGATTTTGTATCGATGCCGGTCGAGCGACTCACCTCGATGGCTTATGCCGATGAACTGCGCGCCGACATCCGGCTTGACCGCGCCGGTTTCCCGGTTAGGAAACCTTCCGCGATCCCGGCCGCCCCGATCGAAGCACACAATACCACCCACTTTTCGATCCTCGACAAGGAAGGGAACCGGGTCGCGGCCACGCTCAGCATCAATTATGCGTTCGGTTCGTGTTTCGTGCCTCCGGGTACCGGGGTTCTGCTGAACGACGAAATGGACGATTTCGTGAGCCGGGAAGGCAGCGGCAACATCTATGGACTCACGGGCGGCGACCCGAACCGAATCGAGCCGGGCAAACGAATGCTCTCGAGCATGACGCCGACCTTTCTGGAAGACGAAGACCGGGTCGCGATCCTCGGCACTCCGGGCGGCAGCCGGATCATCTCGATGGTACTGCTGGCCACGCTGGATTTCGCGCAGGGCCAGGCCGCCGCTTCCTGGGTCCGGGTGCCTAGATACCATCATCAATATCTTCCCGACCTGATTCAGTACGAGAAGGGCGGGCTGACGGAACGGGAAATCACAGGCCTGCAAAAGAAAGGTCACCGGCTGAATGAAACGAGCCGCCCTTACGGCAATATGCAGGTCGTCCTTTGGGACAAGAAAAACGGCAGGGTCACGGCGGCCAGCGATCCGCGCGGAGACGGCTGGGCGCTGGTTCGTTAAGGGGCCAGCGCTTCAGGCTGGCGGACGTCGCGAGGCCCCGATCATGCGTTCTGACAGAGCTTGCTCTTCGCTGTGATACGTCCATTCGGCACGCGCATGGAACGGGCAGCGGAATCCGGGCGGCGCAATGCGCATTTCCCGGGCCTGCCCGAGCGCGGTCCGTTGCGCACGGGTTCAGGTCGGGAGCGGCCTCGGCTCGGCGACGGCATAGCCCTGGGCGAAGTCGATCCCGATGGCCCTGACCCGCTCCAGGACCGCCTCGCTCTCCACCGACTCCGCGATGGTCCGAAGCCCCAGGGTCTCCGCGATCCCCTGGATGGCTCGCACCACGGCGTCATCGAAGGGGTCCGTGGAAATATCCTTGACGAAGTGGCCATCGATCTTCAGATAATCGACGGACAGGGTCTTGAGATAGCCGAAGGAGGCCAAGCCGCTGCCGAAGTCGTCGAGCGCGAATCGGCAGCCGCGTTCCCTGACGGCACCCATGAACCTGAGCACGTGCTTGAGATCGGTGATGGCCGCGGTCTCGGTGATCTCGAAGCAGATCCGCCCGGGCGGCAGCGAGGCGGAATCCAGTTGGCCCAGCACGAAGTCGAGGAAGCCCGCGTCGCTGAGCGACTGCGCCGAGACATTGATCCCGTAGCGCATCGCATCGCCGCGCGCGGCCAGGTGCGACAGGGCCGCGCGCACCACCCAGCGGTCCACGGCGCGCATCTGCTGGTAGCGCTCGGCGGCCGGAATGAGGACGCTGGGCAGCAGGAGGCCAGCCTGGTCATCGGCGAGCCGCAGCAAGACCTCGCTGTATTCGACCTCGGCGCCATGCTCCTTCAACGCGACGACCGGCTGCGCATAGAGCCGGAAACGGTCTTCCGCCAAGGCCCGGTACAGGCGCGGGATCCATTGCATCTCTCCCTGCCGCTCGCGCAGCTCCTCATCGCTTGCGGTGTAGACGTGCACGCGGTTACGTCCCTTGTCCTTGGCCGCGTAGCAGGCGCGATCCGCCGCGCTCATCACCTCGGAGAGCGTGTCCCCGCCCGCCGGGATGG
>JAKEEL010000247.1 GCA_022616595.1 Methylococcaceae bacterium | reverse complement strand
GGTCACCCCTGGCCGTGACGTGGTAAAGAGCGCCGGCGTGCTCTAGTCTCAGTGGTCTTGCCATATGTCGAGTGTAGACGAAAATGTTGGAATGTTAGAACCGACCCCACTCCGGACGCGAAGAGCCACTGGTCGAAAAGTGTTCAGGAACACCGTGGCACAAATGTCGCGGCGGTCGCCCTGGCCGCCAAACATGCTGGGCGATGCTTGCCAAGGGCGAAGCGTATCGGCCAGCCTGAGCGGCGCTGTATCAGACGGTTGAGTCGTGAGTAGAGAGTCGATTTGAAAGGAGCGCTTCGCGCGTTTTATTTGAATGAGTCGGTAGTGGATCGATGAAACGGAGGATACTTCTCACCAAGATTGCGTGAGCGAACACGCAGATGGAAACAGGTCAGACCGTCGCCGGGACAATCCGATAACGACGAAGGCTATAACAAGCCGTTGAGTTAATGGGAACCTGGCGAACGAATGTCATCGGGGCCAGGCCTGGAATAGATGGCTACGATTCCAGATTTCATCCAGTCTTTCATGGCGTAATACATCTAAATGCGCTTTATGCAGCGAATGGGAAATGCTGAATGGGAAAATATTCGAAGCTCAAGGAAAGAATTCTGGCGGGTAGTGCCGACGGAAACATAGGGTTCGCTGTGCTGTGCCAGTTGCTTGTACGCCTTGGTTTTGACGAGCGGGTGAGGGGCGGCCATCATATATTCTCTCGGGAAGGCGTCGCCGAATCATCAATTTGCAGCCTGAAGGCAGCAAGGCTAAGGCGTATCAGGTCAAACAGGTCAGAAACATTCTGGTGAAGTACGGAATGGGAGAAAACGATGTCGATTAGGTATGAGCTTGTCATCTACTGGAGCGAAGAGGACCAGTCCTTTTTGGTCGAGGTTCCAGAACTTCCTGGGTGTATGGCGGACGGGGAAACCTACGAACAAGCAGTAACCAATGTCAAAAAGGTGATCGAGGAGTGGATTGAAACTGCGCGTGAGCTTGGCCGCCCGGTGCCAGAACCCCGAGGTCGTTTGAGGTATGGGTAACGAATCCGTCAAGCCGACTTTCGAACCTCTGACGCAAAAACCATCTGCGCCGCCACAATCTTGGGCTGTGATCTGGGAGGCAAGCCTTGATTTTCAAATGCGGGAGTAGCCGGGAAAGAAGATCACCCGGTGCTGGTCGTTTATCTCACACGTAAGGCGGAACTATGGACGAGTTCCGCCGGATGGGGAATGACCGGCCACGTCGGATGTTTTCCAGAGGATTATTTCGTCGGTTTGGGCGTTGGTATGTGGCTGTGATTTACGGGTCGCCCCGCGGGTTTCCCCGCGACAGCGTAACCCGCCAAGCGGATTCCGCTGTGACGGATTCGAACCCGGTAAAGTCGTTTCGGACATCTGCCCGTCTAGTCTATCCGACTTTTTCCTGCATGCGCAGATACCACAAAATCATCGCGAGGTTCGCCGCATCGACTTCCTGACCGGGCGATACCGCCGCGTGTTTCATCATCGTTTCGGTAATCCGCTGATAACTCGCCGGATCGTCCCAACCGCGGCACCCCCGGATTGCCTGCTCGCGCAGGCGCGCTTTCATTTCGGTCGCGAAGGCTTCCACCACCCGGTTGAGGCGTTTGATTTCTTCTTCGGTTTCTTGGTCCATGTGTGGCGCAAATACTCCGGCTAAATCAATGAGAAACAAATATGCGAGTCAATCAGGCGGAGAAAACCTTCTCCTTTCAGAGCCTGTTCAAGATCTCAAGCATTTTACACCCGCTTTTTAATCGATAGCATACCCGATCCGTCCAAGAAAGAGAGCACTGGATGTATCCATGACGAGGCCGGTTCCCTGACGTCCCGGGAAGGTCACGGAGAATCGCGGTCAAGCGTTCGGGTCTTGTCCGGAATGCGCCGGAGTCCGGAGTAAGAAAGTTACCGGCCCGTCGTTGGTCAGAGAAACCTGCATGTCTTCGCCGAAACAACCGACGGCGGTGCTCGGATGTCTTAAGCGTACCATTGCAACGAATTTCTCGAACATCGCACGGCTTCGGTCCGGCGGGGCCGCCGCGCTGAAACCGGGGCGGTTGCCTCTGCGGGTATCGGCGGCCAGGGTGAATTGCGGCACGAGCAAAAGATCACCGTCGATATCTGTGACACTCAGGTTCATTTTGTTGTTCCGGTCCGGGAAGATCCGGTAGCTGGTCAGACGCTCGGCGAGACGCTGCATTTCCAGATCGGTATCGTGTTTTTCGATTGCGATCAAAGCCAGGATGCCGGTCTGGATTTCGGCGAATTCTTTACCGCCGATAGTTACCCTGGCCTGTGTGACGCGTTGAATCAGTGCGATCATGTTGATTTCAGGTCCAAGAGGCCATTTTAGCTGGAAAAATAGGATTACTTGCGGTACATTCAGCTAGACTTGAGACTAAGTTGAGAACCTTCTTTTTCCCGGGGTTCATTTGCAATGAAATCGTCATATCTTAGGGGTTGAATAGCATGGGCATCAAGCGGATACCGGTACTCAGTTTGTATCTAATACTCATCAGTCCGGGCGTGTCGCCGGCCCTTGAAGTCGATATCAACGGGACCCCTCTGCGGCCCGCCATCGAAGGCAACCCGTGTATCGACATCACGGGAGAATACGGGAATTTTAAAATCGTACCGAGTGAAGTCGGCATGATTCCGCAGATTTGCTTCGACAACATCGGGCAAAACCATCTGGAGATTCACCACGTGACATTCGAGTCGACCAGGCCGCCTTCGGTGGTTGATCGGAAAGGCAGCGTGACGAATGACGTCGTGATCACCTTCAGCCATGAATTCCCGCCCGGACCCAACGGCGTGGTGACCGCAAGGGCCCACCTTTACGGTTTTTTCAGCACCTCATCGGGAGTCAAGACGCCGGTCGGGGATACGATTTCACTGAAAGGTTATTTCTCTCAGGACGGCAACTATGACCTGATCGCCGATCCTTTTGCACACACGGTCGATGAAGCGATCGAGTCGGGCGTCTTTCAGTTCGGAGCCAAGAAAAAATACCTGGTGTCGGGGCGGCGCTTGCTCCGCGGTGAACTGAGATTTTCATTCACCCGCGCCGGCGACAAACTGACGTTGCCGCTTGCGACCGGTGTAAAAGTCGATCTGGGTTCGCAATTTGAAGATCGTCTGGATGCGCTGGAGGCCGAACAGATCGACTCCAGAGGCGGCGAACCTATCGAGACGCCGGAGGGTGGAAAACCCGCCGCGGAATAGCGATCTTGTTTCCGCCCGTCCTTCAACCCTGGCAGTTCGAGCAGTAAAAGGCGGACCGCTGGCCGGTCCGGCATTTCCTGATCGGCGAACCGCAGCGCGGGCAGGGCTGTCCCGATCTGTTGTAAACATTCAGGGCCTGCTGGAAATAACCGGCTTGTCCTTTTTCGTTGACGAAATCCCGAAGCGTCGTTCCGCCCTGTTGGATGGATCGGTTCAGTACGGTTGAAATCGCTGCGCACAGATCGTTGAGTCGAGGTCTCGAAATCCTTCCCGCCGCGCGTCTCGGGTCGATGCCGGACAGGAAAAGCGCCTCGTTTGCATAAATGTTTCCGACTCCGGTCACGACACGGCTGTCCATCAAGAGCGCCTTAATCGAGATTTTGCGGTTTCTCGCGAGTTCATACAGGTATTCTCCGTTGAATTGACTGGACAGGGGTTCCGGACCCATCGCGGCGAGCAAGACGTGTTCCTCGGGGTTTCCGGTGGTCCACAGGATGCAACCGAACCGGCGCGGGTCGTGATAGCGCAGACATAGGCGATTGCGAAACACGAAATCGACGTGATCGTGCTTCCGGAACGGAGTCGATTCGTTCACCAGGCGCAGGCTGCCCGACATGCCCAGATGGATGATCAGTGTCCCGGGTTTGGAATGCAGTAAAAGATACTTGCCGCGACGATTGATCGCCGTGAACTGCTGTTCGGGTAGATCGGTGCGCAGAGCGTCTGGAACCGGCCAGCGCAACCGGGCTTCCCGGATGATGACGCGGTCGATCGCCAAGCGCAGAATATGCGGCTCGATTCCGCGCCGTGTCGTCTCAACTTCAGGCAGTTCGGGCATGCCGAGTGGAATTTTCGATGCGGTTGAATGGGTATGTCTTCGCGGGAAGAGTCAATCGGACTGATGGGCAAGCCGCCAATAGCGCTCCGTCTGCATCTCGTTCAGCCTCGATACCGTGCGTTCGAACTCGAAGGTGCCCTTGGCGCTGGTATACAATTGTTCCGGCGGGACTTCGGCGGTGCAGATCAGTTTGACCTTGTGCTCGTAAAGTGCGTCGATCAAGGTCGCGAATCGCCTCGCCTCGTTCAATCTGTCGGGAGTCAATAGCGGAATGTTGTGTAGAATCACGGTACTGAAATCGCAAGCCAATTCGAGGTAATCGGCGGCCGCGAGGGGCGACTCGCAAAGGTCCCGGAAACTCGCCATCGCGAGGTCACCATGAACCGCCGGAAGAACGACTTCCCGGCCATTCACGCGAAGCAGGCTCGAGCGGGCCGGCGCGCCTTGCGCGAGTTCCTCGTAACTATGGCGAACAAAGGTATCGGCGGCCTCGCCGAGCGGCGTAAAATACATGGTCGACAGGGCTCGCATATGGGCGAGCCTGTAATCCCGGGCACCGTCCAGTTCGATTACCGTGGTCTGTTTCTTGATCAGGTCGATGAAGGGCAGAAAGCGTTGTCTTTGCAAGCCGTTTTCGTACAGCGCGTCCGGGTGCCGGTTGGAAGTCGCAACAACCACCACGCCGGATTCGAACAAGGCCGCGAAAATCCGGCCGAGAATCATCGCATCCGCGATATCGTTGACATGGAATTCGTCGAAACAAAGCAATTTCGCGGATTCACGAATCCCGCGGCTCAAAGGGAGGATCGGGTCGCCTCCATTGTCTTTGCGCCACTCGTGCATGAAGGAATGGACCTCGGTCATGAATGCATGAAAATGCACCCTTCTTTTCGGGTTGACCGGGCAGTAATCGAAGAACAGGTCCATGAGCATCGATTTCCCGCGTCCGACATCCCCGTAAATGTAAACCCCTTTGGTTTTTTCGCCGGGCGGTGAAAACAAACGGCTGACCAGGGAGGGCTTTTTGTCCGAAGGGTTTGAATGGGTCTCATCGCAGAGGTTTTGCAAGACTTTCAACGTGTTAACCTGCGCGCGGTCGTACTGGATGTGCTGTTGCTCGGCCACCTCCCGGTAGCACGCGCCAAGCCCGCCGAGTTGATCGAGTTCCGCGATGAGTTGTTTGTGCTTGCTCTGCGATGTCGTAGCCATTCACTTGATCGTACCCCATGAAATGGCTCATTATAGAAATATACTTTGGCTTATACGATAGGGAAAAGAAATTGGGTACCGCCCGAATGGCACTTACTTAAGCGAATTTCCGGTGAAATCGCTATCCCGAAAGGATCAAAGCGGTAATTCGGAATGCAGCTATTACTGGTTTTTCCAGAACGTACGACTCCGTGGTAATGGCGGAAACTTTGGATTCTCGCCTTAAGTAAGTGCCATTCCGCTCTGGCCCCACTTCGTCGGAGAGTTGTTGCAATTGTTCATGAGTCAGGCTGGCGGTGCTTACATAGACGAAATCCCGCTCGGTGGAATAACCGTGTTGCCGCCAATGTTGCATCCGTCCAATCAGCCGAAGTCCATTGAAAATGTAAGGAACCGGGAAATCACATCTTCCGGTTCCGCCGAAGAAACATCCCATGGACGGGTGTTCCGGATGAACGCTAATTAAAGCAATCGCGGCTATTCCGGCTCGTAGGCAAGAATGGGCGCGAGCCACCGTTCGGTGCTTTTCAACGACATCCCCTTGCGCTGGCTATAATCCAGGATTTGATCCTTGGCAATTTTGCCGACATTGAAGTAGCGCGCCCCGGGATGCGCGAAATACCACCCGCACACGGACGCCGCGGGAAACATCGCATAGCTTTCCGTCAAGGTGATGCCGGACTGTTCGGTCACGTTCAACAGCGAAAACAAGGTTTCCTTCTCGGTATGGTCCGGGCAGGCCGGATAGCCGGGAGCCGGGCGGATGCCTCGATATTCCTCTTTAATCAAGTGCTCCGGGGTCAAGGCTTCATCCGCCGCATAACCCCAGAATTCCTTCCGGACACGCTGGTGCATGAGTTCGGCGAAAGCCTCCGCGAGCCGGTCGGCCAGGGCTTTCAGCATGATGCTGTTGTAGTCGTTATGATCTTTCGCGAATTTCTCGAGATGCGATTCGATTCCGAAGCCCGCCGACACCGCGAATCCGCCCAGGTAATCCTTCAAACCGGATTCGGCCGGAGCAACGAAATCGGAGAGGCAATAATTCGGTTGACCCGGCGGTTTGATGTTCTGCTGCCTGAGGTGATGCAGAACCGTCCGGGTTTCCGTCCGGGTTTCCTCGGTATAAATCAGCACATCGTCGCCTTGACTGTTGGCCGGAAAGAACCCGAGCACCGCGCGCGCCTGCAGCCACTTCCCTTTGACGATCCGATCCAACATGTTTCTGGCTTCATCGAACAAGTGACGCGCATGCTTTCCCACGATTTCGTCGTCGAGGATCTTGGGATAGCTCCCGGCCAGTTCCCAAGCCTGAAAAAAGGGCGACCAGTCGATATAGCCCGCAATGTCGGCCAGCGAATAATCGTCGAAGCTCCGCAAGCCTAGAACCCGGGGGTTTGGCGGCGAAAATTCGGGCCATTTGCCATCGAATCGGTTCTGCCTCGCGGCTTCGATCGAATGCTGCCTGACTTTCGCGGTGCGGCCCGCATGGCGTTGCCGAACCTCTTCATACTCTTTCCGGATTTGCGCCACATAACCGGCTTTGGTTTCCGGATTCAACAGATTCCCGGTCACACCGACGCTGCGCGAGGCATCGGTTACATAGACCGTGGGACCGTGGTAGTTCTTCTCGATCTTCACGGCGGTGTGGGCACGGGACGTAGTCGCGCCGCCGATCAACAATGGAATCTCGAAGCCTTGCCGTTCCATTTCCTTGGCCATATGCACCATTTCATCAAGCGAGGGCGTAATCAGCCCGCTCAAACCGATGATGTCGACATTCTCGGCGCGCGCGGTTTTGAGGATTTTTTCGGCGGGAACCATGACGCCGAGATCGATCACCTCATAACCGTTGCATTGCAGCACCACGCCGACGATATTCTTCCCGATATCGTGCACGTCGCCCTTTACGGTTGCCATCAAAATCCGTCCGTTGGACTGCTTTTGCCGGTCTTTTCCCGCCTCCATGAAGGGCAAAAGATAGGCGACCGCTTTTTTCATGACGCGCGCCGATTTGACGACCTGGGGTAAAAACATCTTGCCGTCGCCGAACAGATCGCCGACTACATTCATGCCGTCCATGAGCGGGCCTTCGATCACTTCGAGCGGGCGCTTCGCGGCTTGGCGGGCTTCTTCGGTGTCTTCTTCGATAAAGTCCGCGATTCCCTCGACCAGGGCATGTTCGAGCCGTTTGCCGACGGGCCAGCGCCGCCATTCGAGGTCTTTTTTCTTTTCACCGCCGGAGCCATCGCCGCGATAGCTCTCGGCCACTTCGAGGAGCCGTTCGGTCGCGTCTTCCCTGCGGTTCAGCACGACGTCCTCGACCCGTTCGCGGAGCTCGGCCGGTACATCATCATAGATCGCGAGCTGGCCGGCGTTCACGATTCCCATATCCATTCCCGCGCGAATCGCGTGATACAGAAACACCGCGTGAATCGTTTCACGCACCGGGTCATTGCCGCGGAACGAGAATGAAACGTTCGAGACTCCGCCCGAAACCAGCGCATGCGGCAGCGCGGCTTTTATTTTCCGGGTTGCTTCGATATAGGCCCGGCCATACGCGTTATGCTCTTCGATCCCGGTCGCGATCGCGAATATATTCGGGTCGAAAATGATGTCCTCGGGCGGGAAGTCGACTTTCTCGGTCAGGATCTCATAGGCCTTGACGCAAATTTCGAGCTTGCGTTCGACGCTGTCCGCCTGCCCTTGTTCATCGAAGGCCATCACCACGGCCGCGGCTCCGTAGCGGAGAATCAGCCGCGCATGGCGAATAAAGGCTTCTTCGCCTTCCTTCAGCGAAATCGAGTTGACCACGCCTTTGCCCTGGATGCATTTCAGTCCGGCTTCGAGAATATCCCATTTCGACGAATCGATCATGATCGGAACCTTGGAGATATCGGGTTCCGAAGCGATCAGATTCAGGAAACGAACCATCGCCTCCTTGGAATCGAGCATTCCTTCATCCATATTGACATCGATGATCTGGGCGCCGTTTTCGACCTGGTCGCGTGCGATGTCCAACGCGGTTTCGAAGTCATCGTCCTTGATCAAGCGGCGGAATTTCGCCGAACCGGTTACATTGGTCCGCTCGCCGACATTCACGAAAAGCGTGTCATCGCCGATATGCATCGGTTCGAGGCCGGATAAACGGCACCGGACCGGAAGCTTCGGCCGCCGTCTCGGCGGAAAGGATTCGACCGCGGCGCGAATCGCTGTGATGTATTCCGGCGTGGTTCCACAGCATCCGCCGACGATGTTCAGGAATCCGCTTTCGGCCCATTCCGCGATTTCCGAGGCCATCTGTTCCGGAGTTTCGTCGTATTCCCCAAACTCATTGGGCAGCCCCGCGTTCGGGTGAGCGGATATGAAACACTCGGCAACCGAGGATAATTCCTCGATATATTGGCGTAATTCTTCGGCGCCGAGCGCACAATTCAAACCGATCGAAAGCGGCCGCGCATGTCTGACCGAATTCCAGAACGCCTCGGCGGTCTGGCCGGACAGCGTGCGTCCGGAACTGTCGGTGATGGTTCCCGAGATCATCACCGGAAGTCGAACCCGATGATCCTCGAAATATTTTTCAACCGCGAAGATCGCGGCCTTCGCGTTCAAGGTATCGAAGATCGTTTCGATCAACAACAGGTCCACGCCGCCATCGACCAGGCC
>JAKEEL010000246.1 GCA_022616595.1 Methylococcaceae bacterium | reverse complement strand
TACATCGAGCCGACCAGGAACTCTCTAAAACATTCTACGATCTGGTGGAACAAGCGGTTCCCTTCCCATTTCGTTCCGCAGGGGCTTGGATCGAACATTCGTTTGCGGAGGCCAAATGTCA
The DNA here is from genome assembly GCA_022616595.1 of Methylococcaceae bacterium. Classification (GTDB taxonomy): domain Bacteria; phylum Pseudomonadota; class Gammaproteobacteria; order Methylococcales; family UBA1147; genus UBA1147. The sequence continues at coordinate 11,170 of JAKEEL010000246.1, read as the reverse complement.
GTTCAACTTGCAGACCCTGACCGGTTTTACCGCGATTACAGATATTGGTCGGACCTTTCCCCTGGCGGGAGGGACTCGGGTCGTCACAGGCTTGAATTCCCTTGGACACCAGGGAATCGAGCAATTCTCCGCGTAATTCCACGTCCAACCCGCCCAAATAAATCGCGGATTCCGATCCTCTGGCCCCATGGATCGCGATCACCCGTTCGGCTCGCGTGACGATCGCCAAGGCGCTCGGCTCATCGAAATGATTGCTCGTGATATGCAAGGTCCGGTTGGATTTTAGACAGGGCTTCAGACCCTCGAAGGCATAGAACGTGTGTTCATCGCCCGCCAACGCTTCGGCGATCTGGGATGTCCCGCGTTCGATCCATCCTCCATGCGGCGCCAGAATGACCGTACCGCTTCCGCGCTCGCGCACGCGAATCCGGTAATCCCGGAATTCGATTTCATGATTTTTCAGGTGCGCGAAATTCTGATAACGATCCATGACGCAGGCCCGTCGATTTTCGGATTCAACCCGACCCTGAAGCCGCTAGGCCGATTCGACGGTCTTCATGGTCCAGCCCCATAAATACAGCCTGAATAAATGATACAGCGACGCGAGTTTCGAGAGTTTCAACTCCCCGCAAAAGACTTTGACATCCTTTTCCATCAGGGACGTGCTGTTCGGTTCCGCATCGAATAAACCATCCTCTTCCCACCGCTCCGGATGCAGACTCACTGCGTACGGATTCAATCGCCCCCTGGCTTTGATCGAAGCGAGCTTCTCCGGCATGGTCGACTCGACCGCGCGCAGAAACCAGACGCGCACCGTATCTTCCAGCATCCGGCAGTTTTTCTCCATATCGCGCAAGGCCCGTTCCTGCGATTTGTTGCGGGATAATTCAACATGGGCGCGGGACAGGTAGGAATACAAATGCGGGTAACGCGTGAAACCGGGCGCTTGGGTCGAAGACGGCATCCTGGCCCAATCCTTGAAGAGTTGCTGCATCCTGAGATTCAAGGCCAGGGTGTTTTTCATGTAGTTCATCCTGGACAGTAACTCGGGCTTCTGAAAGACCTTGAAAAACGACAGCGGAGCGAAGAATCCCCAATAAAACCCGGTGTCCCAGTATACCTTGGCCATCATGACGTGCGCTTTGTCGAAGATATGGTACGCCCCGTTGAAAAGCTGCATCAAATTGTTGGTCAGGGTCAGATAGAAATGGTTGAATTCCTCGACAGCGGCGGGCGTCAGTTCATTGCTGAGATCCCGGCGGATCATTTCGACCGTGATGTTATTGCTCATCGCGATGAAGTCGAGTCCGTAACTGTACAAGGGATCCAGAAACACGCCGGCTTCGCCGACGCAGGCCCAGCGATCGGCCGAAAAAGTCCTTGACGAGCCATAGCTGCAATTCTTGAAGCATCTGAAGTCCAGTGGCGTCTTGCCGTCCAGGTGTTGTGCAATGACCGGCTCGTGTTTCTTGAGCCATTCGAGCGCCGTTTCGTAACGACTCCGTTCTTCGAGAGGATGGTGCTCTTCCGCGGCGACGATTCCGATGCTGGTGTGTCCGGACCCGAGCGGGATCACCCAGACCCAGTAACCGTGCCCCATCAGATGATTGGTCGAAAAATAGCGGATATTGCCGGGATCCCTCTCTTCATGCCATTTCCCCCGCGGTACGAAATCATTGATATCGAAGCGGCCCTCGACCCGGAACCAGCAGGCATCCAGTTTGTGTTCCCAACGATTCCGCGTATTGAATTTGGACTGCAGGAAAAAGCGCCGCCCGCTGGCATCGACCAGCCAGCGGCAGCTTACGCCCGCGACCTCGTCCGAATCGGGCTTCTGCACCCGGATCGTGTGCCGCGAACCATTCGCGCCCAACTCGAATTCGCGCAGGCCATATCCCTCGAACAATTGAATTCCCTGATCGATCAGCATCTCCCGGACATCGTTCTCGAACACACCGCGGTCGATCTGATAAGCCGGTAATATCGGCAGGCGCGGAGGCCCCAATTCGGGTCGCTTTTCGAGCGGCAGATCCGAGCGCCCCGGGAAGAAACGCAGTCCGTTCTTCAGAAAATGTTTTTCCTTCATGTAATCATGAAGCCCCAGAATCCGGCCGATATAATTCGAACCGCCCTCGACCGACGATTCCCCGACCTTGAATCCGGCCTCCGGCAAAGGCCTTAAGGTTTTTTCGATCACCGCGACCGATAATTCGGGAAAGGTTTGATCAAGATGCTTGGCCAGAGTCAGACCCGCAAGTCCGCCTCCACAGATCACCACATCATATTCCGACTTTAATTCTTGTTGTTGCATTGCCTGCGCCCTTCTAAAAAGAAACCTCAGATCTTCGATGGAAAGGCCCGGATGATAATCCCAAATCACCGCCTTCCGCAACTTCCGGATCGCTCGCTTGCGCCAGTCTAGCGGACCGGATAAATCCAGGTTTTGATTTGGTTTTTCAGGGTCTTCGATCGTGCTTGACCGTGTCATTTCGAGTGTCCTAAACTGGGCTGACCATCTTGAAAACGGGAGAAGGCGCATGTCAACCCGTAAGCCGCTCACAGACCTCGCGACCCATCGGGTCACCAATCAACCGAGCCCGCTGGAAAATTTCAATGCCTTCGATACGGACCGGGCGCTGCACGAAGGTCTCAAGCGTGAAGCGCACGGCCACGGTGAAGACCGGGCCCGGCGGCTCGGCGAGGAGGTCGGAAGCGAGCAAACCATTCGCTCCGGCCATCTTGCGAATCGGTACCCGCCGAGCCTTCATTCCTTCGACCGTTTCGGCCAAAGGATCGACGAAGTCGAATTCCACCCGGCCTACCATGATTTGATGCGCCTCGGATTCCGCCATCAGATCCATAGTATTCCCTGGCAAGACGAACCGAAGGCCGGCCAGGTCATCCACGCCGCGTTGATCTACCTGCTGACCCAGGCGGAAGCCGGGGTCTGTTGTCCGCTGGCCATGGCCTGCGCCGCGGTGCCCTCGTTGAAAAAGCAGCCCGAACTCGGCGCGGAATGGCTGCCCGGTATTCTCAGCGACCAATACGATTCTCGTTCGATTCCGGCCAGCGAAAAAAAGGGCCTGACCATCGGCATGGCGATGACCGAAAAACAGGGCGGTTCCGATGTTCGCGCGAACACCAGCCAGGCCGTCCCGGTCTCCGCCCAGGGACCCGGAAAAGAGTATCTGCTGACGGGACACAAATGGTTTTGTTCGGCGCCGATGTCCGATGCGTTTCTGACGCTCGCGCAATCCGGCGGCGGGCTGGCCTGCTTTCTGGTACCACGCTGGCTGCCCGACGGCAGCCGCAACCGCTTTTTCATTCAACGGCTGAAGGACAAGCTGGGCAACCGCTCCAATGCCTCGGCCGAAGTCGAATACAACGATACGCTCGGATTTCTCGTGGATCAGGAAGGCCGCGGGGTCAGCACCATCCTGGAAATGGTCGACCATACCCGGCTCGCTGCGGCGGCTGCCGGTGCGGGTCTGATGCGCGCCGCGCTGGCTCAGGCGATCCACCACGCAAGCCAGCGCAAGGCCTTCGGGAAATTGTTGATCGATCAGCCGCTGATGCAAAATGTGCTCGCGGATCTGGCGCTGGAAGTCGAAGCGGCAACGGCCTTGTTTTTGCGCATCGCCAGGGGCTACGACGACAGCAAGCGTGATGCCGGGGCCGGGTTGTTTCGGCGCATCGGCACCGCGGTCGCAAAGTACTGGATCAATAAACGCACACCGGCCGTGGTTTCCGAAGCACTCGAATGCCTGGGCGGGGCCGGATATGTCGAAGAGTCGGTTCTGCCCAGACTCTATCGCGAGGCACCTCTGAATGGAATCTGGGAAGGGTCGGGCAATGTCGTGTGCCTCGATGTGTTGCGCACGCTGAAAAAACAGCCGGACTCGGCGGATGCCTGGTTGGCGGAGATTGAAAAGGCCCGCGGGATCGATTCCCGAGTGGACTGCTGCGTTGAATCGATCAAGCGGATGTTGGTATCCTTGACCTTCGACGAACAGGGCGCAAGACGCATGGTGGAAGGATTGGCCTTGTGCCTGCAGGCGATACTGCTGATCCAGTATGCACCCCCTGCAATCGCCGATGCATTTTGCGCGACCCGATTGGGAAATGATTGGGGCCATGCATTTGGAACCATACCTTCGGGATTTCGTCTCGACCGCATCGTTGAACGAGCAAGGCCGGAAACGCTCTAAATCGAGTGCCGGCCGGAACGGCCCGGCGCGGCATTCCAGCCAATCCATGCGATCCAACCGTTATTCGTCCGGCAACCAGATAGAGGGTAATCAAGCGACAAAAATCAAGCCTGCGACCGCGTTGCCTTGGCATTGTAGAGGAATCTGAAAATGACCGCTGCGAGTACATCGATATCTCACAACAAGAACCAGAAAAACGATCGATCCCATCGAAAAATCGGAAATCTTCTGAACATCGCCGGGATCACCATCGACGGAGACAAGCCTTGGGACATTCAAGTTCATAACCCCGAAGTATTCTCGAGGATCCTGGCCCAAGGATCGGTTGGACTCGGCGAGTCGTACATGGACGGTTGGTGGAGCTGCGACGAGATCGACAGCTTCGTGCAGCGATTGTACGAAGCCAACCTTCCGGCCTGTCTCACGAACTGGGTTGATCGCGCTGCACTGCTGGCCGCGATCATGCTGAATTCGCAGTCCGGATCACGTGCGTTCGACGTCGGCAGACATCATTACGACATCGGCAATGACCTGTACCGGGCCATGCTCGGCGAACGCATGATCTACAGTTGCGGGTACTGGAAATGCGCACGGACTCTCGATGACGCCCAGGAAGCCAAGCTGGACTTGGTGTGCCGGAAGCTGTTTCTGGAACCCGGAATGCGGGTCCTGGATATCGGTTGCGGCTGGGGCGGCGCGGCCAGATTCGCGGCGGAACGGTATCGGGTCGAGGTGGTCGGCGTTACGGTATCCGAGCGCCAGGCCAATATCGCCAGAGAGCATTGCGAGGGTTTGCCCGTAACGATCGACCTTAAGGATTACAAAGGAATCGAAGGCCGTTTCGATCGGATATTTTCCCTCGGAATGTTCGAACACGTGGGTTTCAAGAACTACTCGACCTACATGCAGTTTGTCGCGGATCGCCTGGAACCGGACGGCCTGTTTCTGCTACACACCGTGGGCGCGAATTATTCCGATCGAATCGGCAATGCCTGGGTCGAAAAATACATTTTCCCGAATTCGATGCTGCCCTCGATCGCCCAGATCGGCAAAGCAACGGAAAACCTCCTGGTCATGGAAGACTGGCAGAATTTCGGTTCGGATTACGCGAAAACCCTGCTCGCCTGGTTTAGAAATTTCGATGCTTCGTGGCCGCGTTTGAAAGATCATTATGACCAACGCTTCTATCGGATGTGGAAATATTACCTGTTATCCTTCGCGGGAGCCTTCAGGGCGCGCGAAAACCAATTGTGGCAGATCGTATTTTCACGAAAAGGCCGCCGGCTGCGCTATGATGCGCCGCGCTGAAGCCGGCGTTGGCGAGCGCCTCTCAGCCCTTGGCGCCGGAAGATCGACCGCAACCCGGCTACAACATCGGGCAGGAACGCCGCGGGACCAGACGTCCCCGTTCAACATGTTGTTCGGCTTCCCGGAAACGCTCGGCCGTACCAAGATCCATCCAGAATCCGTCATAGAATTCCCCGCTCACGAGCCCGCGATCCATTGCGTCGCGCAAGAGCGGCGCCAATGGAATTTTTCCGGGCGGGAGACCTGCGAAAAGACCGCGCGAGTAGACTCCGATGCCGCTGAATGTAAACAGAGCCTCCCCTAAGGCTTCGACCTTGTTGCCTTGAATCGCGAAGTCACCCTTGGAATGATGCGCCGGATTCGCGACCAAAACCAGATGGGCCGAGCCGGTTTCAACCGCTCGCAGGCGAGCAAACGGAAAATCGGTCAGTATGTCACCGTTCACGACCAGGAATGGTGCATCGCCGAGCAGCGGTAACGCATGAATGATGCCACCGGCCGTCTCGAGACCGGTTTCTCCCTCATTCGAATAGCTCAGCCGTGCACCGAATCGGGTTCCGTCCCCGAGCGCCGATTCGATCACGTGTCCGAGGTAGGCCAGGTTGATCACGATTTCTCGAAACCCCGCGGCAACCAGCGACTCGATCGTATACTCGATCACGGGTTTTCCCGCGACCGGCAACAGAGGCTTCGGCAGCTTGTCGGTAAGCGGCCGGAGCCGTTCGCCGCGCCCCGCGGCCAGAATCATGGCTTTCATCGAAAAATCGGGCCTGCCATTGGTTCGGCAACACTCGTCGCGAGAAACTGATGGAACGAGGAAAGTTCGGGGTATCTAGCGGTAACCGCGTGGATATAATCCAATGTGCGCGGAATATCCGCGAGATAGCCGGCCTTGCCGTCGCGGATGTCCAGACGCGAAAAAATACCGACCGCCTTCATGTGACGCTGGAGACCGGTCAGGTCGAACCAGCGATAAAACTGCTCGAAATCGATTCCGTGTAAGTTCAGACTCGAAAAGTAATCCGCGACCCATCGGTCGATGACTGCCTGCGGCCACGCGATGTAGCAATCGCGCAGCAAGGACACCAGATCATAGGTCAGAGGACCCGTGACGGCATCCTGAAAATCCAGCACTCCGGGGTTGTGCTCTTCGAGCACCATGAGATTGCGTGAATGAAAGTCCCGATGCACGACGATTTTCGGCTGTTCCAGCACCGCACCGATCAGAAAGTCCTTGACCTGCCCGAGCATCGTCAGTTCCGCGTCCGACAAGTCGAAGCGGAGTTTCGCACGCAAAAACCACTCCTCGAACAGACCCAGTTCCCGTTCCAGGAGGTCTCGACCATAGTCTGGAAGGCCGCAGGTTTCGATGTCGAGTTTGTGCTTGAACACTCTGAGAACGTCCATCGCATCCCGGTAAAGTTCGGGAGCGGTTTCGCGATCGAGCCGCGCCAGATAACTGGCGGAACCCAGATCGCCGAGCAGCATGAATCCCTGTTCCTCGTTGAAATCGAGGATTTCCGGGACACACACACCGGCCTGATGGAACAGCCTGCAAACCCGGATGAAACGGTCGATGCTTTCAACACCGGGCGGTGCGTCCATGGCGATCAACGTGCGCTCGCCGAGGGTCAGCCGGAAATAGCGCCTGAAGCTCGCGTCACTCGATGCGGGCTCGATCGAATGCACCGTTCCGGGGGATATGATGTTCAGCCATTGCAACATCCGCTCCATGCGATGGTCTCCGTCGATCCTGAAACCGATTCGCTGTTCACTGCCCGATAACATTCATATTCTCCGTGTCGTTAAGGTAAAATACGCCGCGCTTACGAGATCCTGTGAGAAACCCGCCCGGTTAGCCGATGCCAGCGATTCCCCGTCAAAATAACCATCATAAATCAGAACTTCCGATCCCCGGCGATTGGATAGCGTCGATCATGCGAGTTCAAGCGCAAGGAGTTCGGATCCTTTTATTTTATACATACCGAGCCTCGTAGTCCTGTTCGCCGCCGTCGTTTCAATGGGATTTTACACAATCGAACTGAAGGCAATCCGATCCTTGATTTTCGGATTGGCGCATTTCGTCGTCGGGGTTTTCCTGGTCAATGCTTGTGGCCCGCAGATGGTTTTTGCCGAGACCACCCACGCCGGATGGGATTGCAGTCAGGATAAAACGAGCGGCGAATGGGTCTGCAAAACCGACCGGGCGCGGCGCGAAAAACTTCCGAAGCCGGCCGCGAAAGACACGGGCGTGACGACGACGGACGGCGCAAAAGCTAAAAGTGCCGGACCCGAAACCGTACCGGTTGTCACCGAAAAACCTGCACCGGCTCGCGCGGTAAGTCCGGAAAAATCCCCGCAATCCAGCCCGACTGCAACCCTGCACCAAGCAGAGGATCCGGCGAAACCAGCAGCGGGCGTCGAATCGACAAAATCCCGGCGCACCGAGACTACCGGAACGCGCCCGCGCGAGGAGGACCTGGAAGAAACTCGTCCATCACTTGCCGAACAGCCCGGATGGACCTGTAAATCCGATGCCGGCGACACCGGATGGAACTGCAATCTGGTCGGTCCCGATCCCGCGGGCCAGGCGCATCCCGTGAGTGACGTGAATGAATCCCTGGTCGGGAGCGCGAGCTTCGACAATCGGCAGGAATTGATTTTCAAGGATATGGTCTCCAAGACTCCCTATGATCCGTGGGACAAATGCAGCACGCACCTTGGACCGCGTCCTCCGCGAATTTCCAAGGAGGAGCGCAGAAAAGCGCCCGTGGATATCAACGCGGATTACAGCGATATTTACGAGCGCGAAATCATCACCTTCACCGGGAATGTCGATGTAACCCGGGCGGACCAGCGCGTCCTGGCCGATCAGGCATTCTACAACACGCAGTCCGAGACCCTGAACGCACGCGGAAACGTCCATTATCGGGACCAGGATTATTCGGTGTACAGCGATACCGCGTTCCTGAATCTCGACGAGGACCAGGGCAAACTCAGAAACAGCCAGTTCATTTACGGAGCGACTCCGGCCAGAGGCCAGGCCAAGCTCGCAGAACAGGAAAGCAAATCGCTGAGCCACTACATCGACGCCGCGTACACGACCTGCGCGCCGGGTAATCAGGATTGGACGCTGGAAACCGGAACGCTGGACATCGATCGCGACGAGGGCATCGGGGCCGCGACCAATGCATGGCTGGAGATTTCCGGTGTCCCGGTCGCGTATGTCCCTTATTTCGAGTTTCCGATCGATGATCGAAGAAAATCGGGCATTCTGAATCCGGTGTTCGGGTTAACCCGAAACACCGGTTTCGATTTTACGCTTCCATACTATTGGAATATCGCACCCGAATATGATGCGACCATTATTCCGCGCATCATGACGAAGAGGGGTTTATTGCTCGGAGGTGAATTTCGCTATCTCAGCGAATCGTCTTCCGGGCGCTTCAACGGCCAGATCATTCCCTACGATACCACGGCCGATAAAACCCGGGGAGCCATATCCTTCGCCAATTACTCGCAGATTACTCCATCCTTGGTTTCCAATCTGGATCTCAATTGGATTTCCGATGACGAATATCTGAACGACATCGGCAGTACCATCGCCTTGACCAACTTCAGCCATATCCGGAGCACCGCAAATGTGCGTTACAGCAGCCCTGCGGTCGGGATCTTCGCGCAGCTCGAAAACTATCAAACCATCAATCCGACCATCCCGTCGGCCGCGCGGCCTTACCGGCGATTACCGCAAATTCTGGTCACCTCCGCCCACAACATCCTCGATACCGGCGCGCTCGCGGCATTCCGGGGGGAACAAGTTTATTTTCAACGCAATAATACCGTCACGGGGCATCGCACCGATTTGAAACCGGACATCAGCTTGCCCATCGAAAGCGCCGGCGGCTTTATCACGCCGAAAGTCGCACTCGATTTCACGCAGTATTTTCTGCAAGACCAAAGTGCCGGCGCGCCGAATTCCATCACCCGTGTATTACCCCTCGTATCTTTGGACGGCGGATTATTCTTTGACCGGGAATTCGATTTCGGCGGCACGCAACTGGTTCAGACGCTCGAACCCAGGATTTATTATCTGTATGTGCCCGAGACAAACCAGGACGATATTCCGCTGTTCGATACCTCCGAATTCGATTTCACGATCCTGCAATTGTTTCGCGACAATCGATTCAACAGTGCCGACCGGATTGGCGACGCGAACCAGCTTTCCGTAGCGCTTACATCGAAAATTCTGGAACCCCGAACGGGAATTCAGCGTTTGGAAGGCACATTGGGTACAATCGCTTTTTTCAAGGATCGAGAGGTTCAACTGTCCCGGCGCATCGCGCCGGAAACCGATGCCACATCCAGCCTGGTGGCCGAACTGAACGGCGTGGTCACGGACGACCTCTCGTTCCGCTCCGGTTTGCAATGGAATCCCTACCTCGGTAAATTCACTCGGGGACTCGCATCATTACATTATCAGGACGAAGAAAACCGGGTTCTTAACCTGTCCTACCGATATCGCCTCGAGCCGATCGGAGTTCAGCTAACGCCCGGAATCGTCCAGCAACTGCCTCCCGAAATCTCGAATATCGATCAAGCCGATGGTTCGGTGCGCTGGCCGCTCTTCGCGGGTCTCGCCGGGGTCGGACGCATGCAATACTCCTTCCCCGATGGGAAAATCCTCGAAAGTTTTCTCGGATTTGAAAAGGAAAGCTGCTGCTGGCGCTTCCGGATTCTCGGTCGCTACTGGATTCAAACGATTCAGACCACGAGCGGTGTCGTTGCGGGTACCGGCAAGGCCAACACCGGAATTTTCGTACAGGTCGAGTTCAAGGGGTTCGCCAGTTTCGGTGACAAGGTCGACCAGTTTCTGGAAAGGAATATCGCGGGTTATCAGGGACCTGAATAGCGAGTGGCCACGTCAGAGCTGGATCCCGCGCTTACAAATCCACCTCGATGCGAGCCGAAAACAATCCGACAATCAATTACTTCAAGATCCGAATCCTTTTTTCCGGCCCGATGTCGTAAAATAATCCGGCCGGGGGGATGTCCCTGAAAACGAATTCCGTCCCTTTATTCTTGGCTATCCGAGCAACCGGAATAATACGATGAATCCTGAAAATCCATTCAATTTACCTTTTTTGTCTGTTTTGTGGCTGGCGGCAGGCCTACTGTTTGCGGCCGCCCGGAGTCAAGCCATGGAGGTCAACCGGATCGTAGCGGTCGTTGAGGATGGCGTGATTCTGGAAAGCGAATTGGACCGGCAGCTCAGCACCATTAAAGCGAAACTGGAGGCCTCCGGAACGCAGCTCCCTCCGGAATCGATCATCCGCCAACAGGTACTGGAGCGCATGATTATCAACAAACTGCAGTTGATTCAGGCGGAACGCGCCGGAATGCAGGTCGATGAAAGTACCCTGCAGCGTTCGATGGCACAGCTCGCCAAGCAAAATAACATGAGCCCTGAACAATTTCGCAATGCGATCAAAAACGAAGGACTGGACTATTCGGAGTTTCTCAGCGAAATGCGCAATGAAATCATCATGAACCAGTTGCGCAACAGCCTGATCACGAGCCAGATTCAGGTGAGTGACCGGGAAATCGAGCACTTCATGCTCACCCGGGGTAAACAGAGGACCGATAAAAATCTTCGC
>JAKEEL010000006.1 GCA_022616595.1 Methylococcaceae bacterium | reverse complement strand
CGTATAGTATACCGCCCGTGACAAGCGCCCCGTCCATCCCATCGCCGATCCGGTCCGACGTAAAGGATCGAGTGATTTCGGCTTGTGCGGAGATGGAACGCGGGGCGGGTTGTTCAACCGATGCCGTTCAGTCCAGCCCCCGCACCGCGAGAGCGTTATGACTTAACGGCGTTCGAGGCAAATCCCGTCCGCTTCAAGTCATCAAAAGCGCATCTGGATATAATCATGAATCTTGCTGACCCTCATTTGAGTGGTCGAAGGGCCGGTACGGACGCAAAAGCTTTCATGGTTGTTGGCTTCCGTGATGTAGGCGGGGATCGTGGCCGGGTCGACGTCGACCCGCAGCACTTGTTCCCGATCGATTTCTTCGATCTCGAAGCGAATAAAACGCATATGCAGGGTACCGATCCGCTGCTTGATCAGACGGGTCAAGTGCAGCATCATCTTGTCGCTATTCTCGAAACGATCCTTCCCGATGCCGAGGACTTTGCCGTCGTCGCGGACCCCGATCAGCAAAGTCCCGCCCTTGGTGTTCAGGAAGGCCGCGATAGTTCGGATGATGGCTTGCTCGATCAGGTGGTCGTTGTTTCCGGATTTAGCGTTCCAGCGCATCGATGACTTGAACTCGACCTGTTCGTTTTCACCCTTTTCGATCAATTCGCCCGTTGAGACCTGTTCCTGCGAACGCAAATAACCGGTGACCATGCGAGCCAGTTCGCGGGTGATTTTCAAGGCCGTCAACGGATTCAGTAGATGCCCGTCGAACAATGCCCTGCCGTCGATCGCAATTAGAACCGAATCTTCCAAAGCACGAATGGTGCCTGTTCTCACGTGTTCATTGATGATTCCGACCTCGCCAAACAAATCGCCGGGCTTGAAGGATTTGAATTTCCGGTCCCTGAGATTCAAGATGAAGGACCCGATTTCCACGATATAGAGTTGGCGGGCCTCCTGATCGATACTAAAAACCGGCTGATTCTTATTGAAACGCTTACGCGCCGAAATCTTCAGGAGGTCCTGCAATTCCGGGTCGTCCAGGCTGGAAAAGGCGGGAACCTTTCTGAGCAATTCAAGCGTTTCTGAATCCGGCTGAATCATGGGATCGCAACCCGAGGTCGAAATTCATTGCTGTTTCGCGAAAATTCCGGAGAATTCCGATTTTTCTGCTGCCTAGGAGGCTGTCCGAGAATAGCGATCGTAGCGAGGGCGAGGGTGATTGAGCCAGATTTTTCGATCATTTGAGGCGAATAGTTGTGCTCTTTAACGAAAATGATCGGAAAATTTGGCCAATCAGGCTCGTCCGCAGTAGATCAGTCTATTCTCGGGCGGTCTCCTAGTATACACATTCAAAGTTCCCGCGGTGATTATTGCTCGCAGGTGCCTGGTAGATTCAGCCAACGACCGGTGCCGCCAGCCCGGCTTTCGTAGACCGTGGTATACTGCACCGCACAACTCGTTCCGAATCAATTTCTGGTACTCTATGCCAGATGAACGAGGTGATAACGAATCAGAATAACTTCAAGAACTTATTATTTATAAAGAAACAATTTCTGGCGTAATTATTGCCTGTAATCTGAAATCTAATTGAAAGGGGGTATTCGACCGATGGATATTAGAAAAAATCTACCGTTTTCCTGTAACCTGATCATCGCATTCGTGATCGTGATCTACCCGGAAGGTCAGCCGGGGTCTTTCACAGACGAAGCCAGTCAAACCGCGCAGGAGGAAAAAACCTCCCGGTCGAACTCGATTTCGACCGATTGGTCGGTTTCAAATGCGGACTATCGAAGTCCGATTAACCGGATGACCGAGGACCTCGAATGTCTGGCCCTGAACATTTATTTCGAAGCCCGCAGTGAACCGGCCTTGGGACGCCGCGCGGTGGGCCACGTAGTCATGAACCGGGTGAATCATCGCGACTTCCCGGATTCGATTTGCGATGTGGTGCGCCAAGGCGGGTCCCGGACTCCGAAGCAATGCCAGTTCAGCTGGTGGTGCGATGGCCTGCCCGATAAGCCTTATCACCGGGCGTTATGGCTGAAGTCCTTGAAACTGGCCGTCGAAATCTATACGGGTAGATCCAACGACCCGACCGGCGGCGCGCTTTGGTACCATGCCGACTATGCCAATCCGGGCTGGAGCAGGACCTTTCAACGAGGGCCCAAAATCGGGCGTCATATTTTTTATCGGGAGTCCCGCCCGAGAAGCAACATCCTGTAAGATTTGAATCACGCAACCGAAGTCGTTTCGTCTGCCTGGATTTCGCGCCGGGAGAAAGTGTGCAAGGTCCGATGGCCAAAGCGATTTTCCAAACCAGCGGTCCGGGATAATGTTGTCGCATAAAAAAAATTTCTGATCGCGATATTTCCCGATCGAATCCATTTCATTCCGGTGAGAATTCAGGAACCAAGGCCTTTGTATTTCCTTGGCAGGCGGAATGAACGCCGCCTGCAAACAGACCCGACCCTCTGCCCATGCCGAACTCCGAAGCAAAGATTCCGAATCGCAAAGACTTTCTGAACATGGCTTTCTGGTTTGAAGGCAGCATGGTCGGAGTAGCCTGGCTGATCGGTTGGTTCGTCGATGTGAATCCATTTGCAAATCTTTCCGTCGACGGGACCGCATTGTTTTGGGGAATTCTCGGTACATTTCCCTTGTTTTTGTTATTTCTTGTTTTTTATCGCTTTCCTGTCGGGCCGCTCGACCCGATCAAAAACAGCCTGCTGGAAATTCTCGGGCCGGTTTTTTCCCTGTGCGGGTGGCAGGAACTCATGATCCTCGCAATCGTAGCGGGTATCTCCGAGGAAGTGCTGTTTCGAGGGCTCCTGCAACCCTGGCTGGAAGAAGTCGCGGGCCTTTTCGGCGGACTCATTCTGAGCAATGTCATATTCGGCCTCCTGCATTGGATCACCCCGATGTATGCGCTGATCGCCGGATTGATCGGATTTTATCTGGCTTATATGATGGATATCACCGGATCGCGCTACCTGCTGACCCCGATCGTGATTCACGCGCTGTATGATTTCCTCGCGTTTCTGATCGTTGCCGAGGCCTATCGCCTGCAACAAAAAGACTCATGACTCAGGCCCGGCGCACGTCTTGTCGAATATCAAGCTATCTGCAAACCATGGCGAATAAGGGCTGCAATCCTCTTATCGCTATTCAGATCGCTCTTGCCGGTGAAGCGGACTCGGAGGGGGGTGAGTAGTTACGATGAATCTTTCCAAGGACAAGCCTCGCGCAAGTTCCTCCATCGCACTCGAAGTCACCGACTTTCACAAACACTATCGGCTCGGCGACAACACCCTACCCGTATTGAAAGGAATCAATTTGTTCCTGAAAACCGGCGAAATGGTCGCGATCATGGGTCCCAGCGGGTCCGGCAAAACCACCCTGCTGAATTGCATGTCGGGGATCGATATTCCCGACCGTGGTGAACTCTCTGTAGCAGGAGAAACAGTCAACCTGGCGGTCGAACGGGACCGCACCCAGCTGAGAAGATACCGTCTCGGAATCGTATTCCAATTCTTCAATCTGATTCCAACCCTGAATGTCCGGGAGAATATCGCGCTGCCCTTTCTGATTGGCCGGGATCATCCGCCCGACCAGGAATCCCGCATCAGCGAATTGCTGGAGACCATCGGTCTTGAAAAGCGCGCCGGACACTATCCCTTTCAGCTCTCCGGCGGCGAGATGCAACTGGTATCCATCGCGCGCGCACTGGTACGCAAACCCGAGGTGGTTCTTGCCGACGAACCGACCGGCAACGTCAACCCATCGGTCGGGCGCAGCATCATGAAAATCCTGCGGACAACCGCCAAGAGCCAACAGAGCAGCGTCATGCTGGTCACACACAGTCCAGAACATGCCAGTTGGGCGGACCGGGTCTGCTTCATCAAGGAAGGCGTGATTGCCGACCAACTGGCGCTCGACAGCAGTCCGGAGCGGATCGCACCGATCTATGACAAACTGCTGGAGCTTGAAATTTGAAGCCTTTGGACATGCCGAATCCGGGGGTATTGAACCTGCGAATCGCGGGCTTGCTCGGATTTCGAAGTCTGAGTCGCCATCGCATGGTCGCCCTGGCAACCCTGTCCGGAATCGCACTCGGAATGTTTGTCGTCGCCACCATTCTGATCGTCGATTTCAATACCGCGCGGACGGCCGAACAACGCAACCGGCTCGATCTCGAAATCGTCAGACAAAACCGCAACAACACGGAGGACGCGGCGCCCGAAACCTTGGTCAGACTGCCGATCACGCGCATCGCAATTCTGCCCGCATCGTCCGCGCCGGAAGACCGGTTGCGGAATGCAACGACTTCCGCTTTTCCCTCGCAGCAACTCGATCCCGTGCTCGACCCGGACAACCCGCCCGGACCCGCGGGAGAAGAAGATTATCAGACCATGCGGCTCGCGATTCGCATTGCCTCCTTATTGGCTTTCCTGGTCGGCGGGGTCGTGGTTTTCTATACCATGCGCTTCTCCGTCGCTTCGCGCAGCCGGGAATTGTGTCTGTTGCGCTGCCTCGGGGAATACCGCCTCAACCTCGCGGCATCGCTGGCCGCGGAAGCCGTCGTTCTCGGCGGAATCGGTACCTTGCTCGGACTGCTTCTGGCCTTTCCGGGAGCCCGGACCCTGCTGGACCTGGGAATTTCGACCACCGGACGAATCCCTTTGTACGGGTTTCGCGTACCGTACGGGGAATTGGCGTTTCTCGCGCTGACCAGTCTGCTGATCGCGCTGGCCGGCGTCGCCGGACCGCTCTACAGCCTGTATAAAATGCAAATCGCCGAGACACTGCAGCCGCGCTATGCATCGGATGATGTCGACATCATTCATTTCAAAACGACGGGCTTTATTTGGCTTCTTCCGCCGATGCTGCTGGCCGGCTATATCGCGGTGCGCCCTTTTCTTTCTTCCTGGCTGTCCGTGGTGCAGTTGTTCGTATTCGAGTCCTGCTTCGTCCTCCTGATCAGCGCAGCAACACTCTGGTGGACACGCCCGTTTTTGCGTTTCGTGATCCAATGCATGGAAATTCTGCTGCGCTCCCTGCTTCCCTTGGAAGCAAGCCTGAGCGGACGACGGATGCGTCTGACGAGCCAAAAAATAGTGTTTTCGATCACCAGTATCGTGCTCGTGTTCAGCCTGTTGTCCGGACTTCACGGCGTGACTCGTGCGCTGAAAACCGAGATTTCGCGATGGTCGCGCGAAGCCTTGATGCCCTACGACTATTTTCGGTTGAACCCCGCTGCCGCGATCCGATTTGACGAACAGGAACTCAAGAAAAAACAAGCTGAAGCAGGAGTCATGCTGTTCCGGCTCTCCGCCAAAGCCAAAGGGAGCCTGCCGATCCGTTTGATTCGCTCCGTAGATCTCAACCCGCACCGCGTGGCGAAAGGACTCGAAGCCCTGGGTCCCGGTAAGGTCATCTTCTCCAGAACACTGGCCGCGAGGTTTGGAGCAGTGCCGGGCGATCGACTCCTGATCGAATCCAATGATCGGAAAACAATATTCGACATAATAGAAGTGAGCGACGCAGTCGGATTCTATGTCGAAGACGCCCAGTACATCGACATGAAGTCCTATGCGCTTTTCAGCGAAGGCAATCCGCTGTTCGAGGACACTCTGGAAACGACCCTGGGACGATATATGATGGTCCGCCCGGCCGATGGCAAGCGCCGGATCAAACCCAGTGAAGTTCGGGATTTATTCGAACCGCATTACAGTTTCACGAAATCCGGACACGATCTGTCGCTCTGGCAGCTGGACGAAATCGACAAAGACTTTCTAATCTTCGATTTCGTCCTCTCGATGACGATATTCCTGGCCTCGATCGGCGTGATCAACACCCTGCTCATCCAGGTCCATTCCAGAAGCCGCGAATTCGCGCTGCTCACGACGCTCGGCATGAACCGTATCCAGATCGTCCGGATACTGCTCGTGGAAGGATTGATCATCGGACTGGTGGGCGCCGCCTTAGCCACCGCGCTCGGAACGGCACTCGGCTTCATCAGCGTTTCTTTTTTGAACCGATTCACCCTTTTCGAGTACGTCTATATCTGGTCGAATGGCTCGGCGCTGAACATCGCCGGACTGGCAATCCTGTGCTGCAGCGTTTCCGCAATCTATCCGGCCCTCGTCGCCACCCGGATCACTTCCGCGGAGTCGTTACATTACGAATAGCAAGAACGCAACCCGCCCATACCACAAGAACTGCAAAGCTGGTCTTGCCGTTTATACGAATGGTAGAATCCTCACTCACTCCCTTCCAGTGCCCCGGTAGCTCAGACGGATAGAGCGTCCCCCTCCTAAGGGGAAGGCCGGAGGTTCGAATCCTCTCCGGGGCACCATAAATATCAATAATCTATCTGGCATCTCTATTAAGGCGTTTTAGTTTTCGGTGTAATTTTGGTGTAATCGCGTCAGGATTTTTTAATTCTTCGATGTCTCGGACTTCCCTAGTTCGGCCGGTCGGTAACGGCCGTCAAGTTTATCCATCGCGGCACGGATATGTTCCCCGTTTTGATGGCTGTACCGGATAACCATTTGTAAAGTCTTGTGCCCGCT